>JBLNAU010000543.1:0-22869 GCA_050259515.1 Syntrophothermus sp. | reverse complement strand
AAAACTCCAAACATCTTGTCCACATATTGGATGTCAAATCCGGCTCCATTGTCTCGAACGAAATAGACTAGCTGATCCTCACTTCTCTTTGTCCCTACTTCGATCACTGCCCGGTCTACCTTGGACGAAAATTTGATCGCGTTCGAGAGGAGATTGACCCACACCTGGTGGAGCAGAGCCGGGTCGCCCTCGGCAATGGGGAGCTTTCCGATCTTGAGCTCGATCCGCTCCCGGTCCGGTTCCCGGGTCAATTCACCAAAGACAGAATAGGCGAGTGCCTTCATATCGACCTGGGCCGGCTGGATTTCCTTGCGGCCGAGGCGGGAAAAGGTGAGCAGATCGTCAATTAATTTCCCCATACGTTGTGTCTCGTCAGTAATCACATCGCAGATGCGCCTGCCCTCCTCGTCCAGGCGCTCCGAATAGTCCTCCTGCAAAATGCGGGTATAGCCATTAATGGCGCGCAGGGGAGCGCGCAGATCGTGCGAAACGGAATATGAGAAGGCTTCGAGCTCCTGGTTCGCTGCGTGCAGCTGGGCAGTGCGCTCGATCACTCGCTCCTCCAGTTTCTCGTTCAGCCTGCGTATCTCCTCCTCGGTCTTCTTTCTTTGGGTGATGTCTGTGGAAAGGATGAAGATCCCCTCATTCACCGGCTGAATGCTCAATTCATACCATCCGACAGATCCATCCGGAAAAACAAACTGATTCTCCATGCGCCGGGGGGTGCGATCCTCCATGCATTGCCTCAGAGTGGAAAATAATCCCGTCTTCTCGATTCCCGGATACATCTCCATCATGGTGTGGTGCAGCAGCTCGCCTGGTGCACGCTTCCCCTGTGCTGCAGCCACCTCGTTGACATAGACATAGCGCCAGCCGAAATCTATGATCTGGCAGCCTTCCATCATGGTATCCAGCACGCGGTGATAACGCGCTTCGCTTTCGAGGGCGGCAGTCTCGGCGCGTTTGCGATCCGTGATCTCACGATTGACAGTGATAAATCCAGTGATCCTGCCCTCTTCGTCTCGGATCGCCACGGTACGGGCATCCACATCGAAACGAGATCCATCTTTACGTACCTGGGTTACCTCCTCAGAAAACTCGCCGGTCTCCCTCATTTTCCGGATGACATCTTCACGTGTGTTCCTGGAAAACTGGGTTTGCAGGATATTCTCTGCATTCCTACCAGCTACTTCTTCTGCTTTCCATCCATAGATGCGTTCCGCTGCATCGTTCCAGGTCCGGATGACGAAATTTTCATCGGTCGCGATCACCGCATCGTTAACATAGGTCAGGATGCTTGCCTGGTAGGCGATCTCTGCCTCCGCCTTTTTTCGTTCGCTGATATCCTGGGCGGTTGCCACGCGATAGAGCAGGTTCCCGTCATCACCCTGTACACTGACCAGATCCATCTGGACGGGGAAGGTTGAGCCATCGCGGCGGAGCATTTGGGCATTGAACTGGGCGTGCCCAAGCTGGTCTGCCCGGGTGGCACTTCGACGTACATGATCATGTTCGGACGGCACATACAGGCTGAGAATGGACAGGCCAATAATGTCCTCCACTCTGGACCTATGCAGAGCAGCGAAGGCTGAATTGCAGGCCACAATTCGGTTGGTGGTCGGGTCGCCGATGGCGATTCCGTGAGCGCAATGTTCAAAGGCATCCGCCCACAATCTCACCTGTTCCTCGTCCCGCCGGCGCTCGGTAATATCCTGGACCAGTGCGAAGTATCCCCTGACAACCCCGCTCGATCCCGTATCAGGGATATAGGTTGCATCCACAAAGCGATGCATTCCGTTCCTGTAGGGAATCTCGGCTTGATAGTGGACGTTCCTGCCCTTTAGTACCTCCTCCACATACTCTGCAATCCTTTGATAGGCTGCCGGCCCCAGGAAATCCTCCATCCTTCTGCCATCCGCCCTTTGTCCAAACCAATCCTCATAGGCCCGGTTGCTAAAGCGGTATACCCTGTCTGAGTCCATATACGAGATGAGGGCAGGGATCGCATCGGTTACGAGGCGTAATCTCTTTTCATCCTCCCGTATCTCGACAATATGGCGCCGGATGAGCCAGTAAAGCATGATTGCGGTTACAAGAATAAAGCCCCAGCCCTTGTAAATGCTGATGGTCGTCAACATGGACGGACTGCGTGCGATCCTCTGTGCGACGATGTCCGAGAAGAGGATCCAAAGCGCGCCGGTCACAAGATATATCCCAGAGATTTTTAAAGATCCAAGGTCAGATTTATTCATAAAGGCGGCGAAGCTGGATTCTTTCATTCAAAGTCTCCTGAAGCTGGAAAGTCTGTGATTGGGGATGAACTGGCATGCAAAAACGCCAGGAAAACCTATGAACCTTCCATTCTGTATTTTCCTATCACGGACCCAAGGTGCACATGGGTGGATTCCCTACTTTTCAAATCTGTGAATTGATATCTGAAATAACTGTTTTCAGTGGATATTATACAGAATCTTCCACAGGATTCAGGAGAAAAGAACAATCAGAGATGAAATCCGAATGCTGGCAAAAGCATAATGGGCCTGCTGTCTGGAAAAGGGATTTGTTTCACGATGGAACAGTGACATCCATCCATTGGGAAAGGAGGCTGTGTCTGCAATAATAAGGTCAACCATAAGATCTTGTGAAAGGTAGCCTTATGTTAGTCCAAATGAGCGAAAGCGCCGAGATGTATCTCAAAGCCATGGTTGAGCTGGGGCAGGGGGATAAAGTGGCAGTCGGGCGCCTGGCCGGTCGGCTGGGAGTGTCCAATGTTTCTGCCAATGAGATGGTGCACCGGCTGACCGATCAGGGACTGGTGTCGCATACCCCGTATAAAGGCGTGGAACTGACCGAGGCTGGGCAGGCCGCGGCCTGCAGTGTACTGCGCCGCCAGCGCTTATGGGAGTGCTTTCTATACCACTATCTCAAAATAGAGTGGGCCAAACTGTATGAGCTTGCCTGTGCCCTTGAGCACGCGACTGCCCCCGAAGTTACCGAAGCCCTGGCTGTCTTTTTGGATGATCCTCAATTTTGTCCACGTGGTAACCCCATTCCGGCTGCAGACGGTTCTTTCACCCCGTTGAATGGTATCCCTCTGCGGGAGGTCCCGCTTGGGGCGAGTGCGCGTGTGCTGGCTGTGAATGCCACAGAAACAGATCTGCTCAGATATTTGCAGGAGCGCGAGGTCCTACCCGGCCAGAAATTGACCCTTATGGAGGCTGGACCCATGGATGGGCCTCTCACTCTGCGGGTGAACGGTCACGATGTAGCCCTGGGGCTGCGGCTCGCCGAGTTTGTCACTGTTGAATTGATTTAAAAATACATCGCTCCCGCGTGAGCATGCGGGAGGCTTCGAGGAAAAATGTCTGAACCTACACAGCTTCACCTACTCCGTCCGGACCAACGTGCGACCATCACACGCATCAACGGTGCCAGCGCGCTGCGCAGGAGGTTTATTGAGATGGGGATTGTCAGAGGCGAGACCATCCTGATCGAGCGCCACGCGCCTCTGGGGGACCCAATCGAATATTTTGTGAAAGGCTATCACCTTGCCCTGCGCAAGGAGGAAGCCGCCCAGATCGAAGTTGTCCTTCATGGAGAGCTGAATGGCTGACCTGCGAATTGCACTGGCCGGAAATCCAAATGCGGGCAAGACAACAATTTTCAATGCCCTGACCGGTCTTCATCAGCACACCGGCAACTGGCCGGGCAAGACGGTCGAGAAAAAAGAGGGAGAGTTCGAGCATGATGGAATGACCATCAGTATCGTGGACCTGCCCGGTACCTATAGCCTGACGGCCTACTCTCCCGAGGAGATCATTGCCCGCGATTACATCATCGGAGAAAGACCGGATGTGGTCATCAACGTGGTGGATGCGACCAACCTGGAGCGAAATCTTTATCTGACCGTTCAATTGCTCGAGCTGGATGTCCCCGTGGTGCTGGCCTTGAACATGACAGACGACCTCCACAAGGAAGGGGCAAAGATCAATGTCGACAGCCTTTCGAACCTGCTGGGCAACATTCCGGTTGTGCACACTTCTGCCAATCGCGGCAAAGGTGTCAGCGAACTGGTCGGGAAGGCCGTGAGAACAGCCCGGAAGAATTAATGCCAATGGAAATCAGCTCCCCTCCCTTCTTTCAACTGGATTACGGCGGCAAAATCGAACGTGAGATCGCCCGTATGCTGGCAGCTTTTGATGAACTCCATTTCAATACGGGGCAGTATTCAAGGCGCTGGCTGGCGATCAAGCTGCTCGAAAAGGATGTCGATATCCTCGAGCGTGTCAGAGGCATGGATGGCGGCGATGCGATCATTGCGGTTGCCAGGGAACGCGCCGCGCATGTGGAGTCCATGCTCGGCGATGAGTTCGACCTGTTGACCGCCGATCGCCGCTATGGATACATCAACGGCGTTGTGCGTCAGTCGCTGAACCGTCCGCTGGTGGACCGCCTGACATTGACGGACCGGGTCGATAATATTGTGACTCACAAGTGGCTTGGCCTGCCTGTTTTCTTTGCCATCATGTATCTGGTCTTCCGGCTGGTGATCGATGTGTCGGCTCCCTTCCTGGACTGGATCGACGCGGTGATCAATGGGCCGATCGCCGGCTGGCTCACCTCGATCCTGAACCTTCTCTCCGCCCCGGCCTGGCTGAGCTCCCTGATCGTGAACGGTATCGTGGCGGGCGTGGGCGGGGTGCTGGTCTTTGTGCCCGGATTGCTGATCCTGTACTTCTTCCTGGCGCTGCTCGAAGACTCGGGCTATATGTCCCGGGCTGCCTTTGTGATGGACCGTTTTATGCGCATCGTGGGACTGCATGGTAAATCGTTCATCCCCATGATCCTTGGGTTCGGCTGTGCCGTACCGGCTGTATATGCCACCCGGACCATTGCCAGCCGGCGGGACCGTGTCCTGACCGCGCTGTTGATTCCCTTGATGTCCTGTTCGGCGCGGCTGCCTGTCTACGTGGTCTTCGGGCTGGCGTTCTTTGGGACGAAAGCGGGAACGGTCATCTGGTCGATGTACGCGCTTGGCATTGTAGTGGCGATGCTGGCGGGCATGGTCTTCACACGCACGATCCTCAAACCGGATGTGTCGTCTGCGTTTGTGCTGGAGCTGCCCCCTTATCGCCAGCCGGCCTTGAAGAGCGTCCTGATTCACATGTGGGAGAATACCCGCGAGTTCATCCGCAAGGCCGGGACGACCATCCTGATGGTATCCGTGGTCATGTGGTTTCTGCTGAATCTTCCCTGGGGCGTCACGAATAAGCAGGAGTCCTACTTTGGAAAGTTCAGCACAGCGATCGCACCGGTCTTTGCCCCGCTTGGCTTTGGCAGCTGGGAGACAGGGGGCACCCTGGTCTCCGGCTTCATGGCCAAGGAAATCGTCGTCAGCTCCATGAGCCAGATCTATCTTGGCAACTCAACCGCGCAGATCACGCAACCAACCACATTGGGAGAGGATGTCGTATTTATCAGCCGAGGCTTTATGGACGCGACGGTCCGCTCCACGAGAATATTGCTGAGCATTCTTCCGGGTGTGGATCTGGTCGATGAGCAGACCCAGACGGAGAATACCGCGCTGAGCTCCGCCCTTCAGCAGCGCTTTACAACTTTGAGTGCCGTGTCCCTGCTTGTGTTTGTATTGTTATACGTCCCGTGTGTTGCCACCCTCGGAGCGATCAAACATGAATTCGGCGCCTCCTGGGCGGTAACCTCCGCTGTTTACCAGACGCTGGTTGCCTGGATCATCGCCTTTATGATCTATCAGGGTGGTCTGCTGTTAGGGTTCGGGTAAGGCCATGTTTGCACAATTGGTCAGCCTGTTGGAAAGCAGGAAGAACGGCCTGAGCCTCTCCGAGATCAGCCGCGCCATGGAGGCGCAGCCGTCAGCGGTCATGGCCATGATCTGCTTGCTGGTTCAAAAAGGAAAGTTGATCGAGATCGGCCCCGATGGGAAATGCTGCTCTACCTGTGGGTATGAATCAGAGTGCAACCTGCTGGCAGCGCGCGGCAAGCGATATATGGTCGCGCCGTGATCGCGCGCTTTATTTTTCCTTCCGTTCCTTCTTGGGATGCTGTTTCTCTTTGCGCTGCACAACACTAAACTGCCCGTCGCTTTCCATATAGGCTTCCTTTACCTGGGTGGGATCATCCAATCCCTGCTCGCGAAGCTGACTCATCAACTCGTCTTCTGTAATTAATTCCTTGCGCATGTTCCTACGCAGCAAATTGCCGTCCTTGATCAACAGCAGGGGAGGTGGCTCAATCAGGCGGCCAAACCAGTCAAACCGAAAGCTGAGCCAGTCAAAGGCATAATTCCAAAAGATGATGGTGCTGACGAGCACGATGCCATCGATGATCGATGTGTATTCCCCCGCCATAGCATTTTGAGAGGCGTCTGCGAGCAGCGTGATCAACAGTATATCGGTCATGCCGATGCTGCCTGTCTGTCGCTTTAATATCACGCGCAGCAGAATGAAAAGTGAGATGTACATGACCGATGCCCGCAAAATGATCTCAAGCAAGGGTACATCAGGGAGAAAAATGGTTTTCCAGTCTATTTCCATGAATATATTCTACTGCTTTAACTTCGCCATCGTTGGATCGATCTCATCCATGTCGAAGGCAAAATGAGGCGCAAGGGCGGCGATATATCCATTCCATCGACTGCGCAGAGCAATATATTCCTCCACGCCGTCCTTGGTGGTCTTGATCCCTGATTGTTTCATGCGCTCCACTGCCGCTTCATAACGTCGCTGCCAGAGCGCCCGGGTTTTGGGGTCAGGGGATACATTCACATTTTCCTTCGGGATGAAATTTTTGGCGAGCGTTCTCAGCTCGAGCATGGAGGCATTCCAGAGTTCCTCCACGGCGGCGGAGTGCCTCAGCCAGCCAAACTCCTTTTCATCCAGCGCCGTTTTGATCAGCGATACGGTATCGAGTGTGGTCAAACTTCTTTGTGATACCGAGTAATGCGTCTCACGAAAGCGGAAGTAGAACAGGATGGGATAGAAATGATGGGATTCCTTTACATCGGCCGTTTCTGTGGCCCACTCTGCCAGAATTTGATAGCCCGCGTCGAACATCCCCTCAGAACCAAGCTCCGCGACAGCCAGCGCGGCATCACCGGTCTCCCCGGTGTGCAGATGGACCTTCAGTCCGAGGGCATTGCGTGCCTGCAGGCTCGTGTATAACTGCATCAGGTAGGTAACATTCAAGGAGACCAGCGAGACTCCCAGCAGCGAAGTGACCAGATAAAACATGCGAAAAAAACTGTTCTCTGGCGAGAAGTCACTGGCTCCAATGAATGACAGGCTGCTACCCCCCACATAGAGGGCTGTAATGAAATCGGTTGGCGTCTCGCCCTGGGTGGCTTGAATCCCGGTCCCGAGATTCGGGTGAATGAAGAGGGCGACAGCCACGCTAAGGAGGAGGGCCCAGCTCGTGAGTACCAGGACCAGGATCACGGGCCCGGAGAAGGTCAGGATAAAATCCCGTACATTATGGTCCAACGGCTTGGTTACTTTGACCATCGAGCGCCATAGAAAGTTGGCGAGGGGGGTACTGATGGGGGTCTTATTTGCGCGTGCGTACAGGATCTGTAGAAAGATATCCACCATGACAATGATGCCCAGGATGATGCCGATCGTCTCTTCAAGAATTCCCATTAAGCCTCGCTTTTTCTTTAAGTCGCTGCTCATTCCGCAGCATTTTTTCCTTCTCTAATTTTGTGCTCCTCTGGTCCAGGGCGCGCAGCCAGGCCCAAAAATATCCGATTGTTAACAGAGTAAAGACCGCGCCGCCGGGCATCCACATGATGATTCCGGCAAGTTGTTGATCCTGAAGAGGAGTCAGCCCCCAATCGGCAGTGGAAGCAGCATAATAGGAGTACCAGGGTTGCGAGGTAAAGGTCATGAGCGCCCCCAGGATCCCGCTTTGGAGGACAGTCAAAAATAAGAAAGGGACGGTCACGCCATAGTGAACGTGGTCCGGGCGGGTGCGCTTGAACAAGACCCACCAGAAAAGTATGGCTGTAAAGAGGAACATGAGGTGTTCCAGAGTGTGGATGAACTCATTACGGAGAGCAGACTCATATAATGTGGAGGCATGCCAGATCCACATTGTTAAGGTAAACACGATCCAGACGAAAACAGGATGGGTCAGGATCGACCGCCTGGACTGATTCATCCCGCTGCCTACTGTCTGTGCCTGGGAGCGGGGCAGAGCCCATAGAAAAGCCAGTTGAAAATCGCTGGCCACCAGCAGCGGCGCGGCAGCCAGGATCAAGATCAAATGCTGGACCATGTGTGCCGAAAACAGGGAGGTGCTTAACGCATCGAGCGGGGACATGAGCGCCAGCACCAACATTACCACTGCACCCGTGAAGCTCATCCACTGCCGCCGGGTGATTCCGTGCTCCCTGCCTGACCGCTGCCAGACGTTATGGACGCCCCAGGCGTAGATCAAAATACATAACACAAGAGGAATCCATACGGACGGCTCAAAGCTCCAGGCCGTCCATAGGTCGTGGGGCAACGGCCCTCCGGGATGGGCGATGGAATCCAGCAGCCGGATGGTCTGGCCCCGCACCCTCTTTATTGTCCTTCCGGGGTAAGGACGGGTGTCCGCTGCTGCTCGGGCGTGGGCAGTGCACCCTGGCCATTCAGACTCAATGCGACAACCTGGGGGCTATCTCCAAGGCCAAATGCCCAAACAAGGGTATCGCCTGCCACGGCAGGCCAGGAATTCGTCCCACCGGGGGCCTGCCACTGCCAGACCACACTGCCATCATTACGTGACAGGGCATAGACCTGACCGTCGAGCGTGGCGGTGAACAGCAAGTCATTGACCACCGTTACACCGGAAAACGCGACGTGGTCAAAGGTATGTTTCCAAAGAATGGCGCCATTGGTAGCATCGATGGCGTACAGCTCGGCATTTGCATTCTTGTAGGAGGAGCCGCCTTCGGAACGGTTCAGGGCTTCTTCGGGTGTATCGGCATCCAGCGCAGTCGCGTTATAGGGAGAAGGCAAATTTGCAGTCAGGGCGTAGACCGTGCCATCCGCAAAGGCCATGGGCGTTTCCACGCCGCCCCAGGCGCCTGGGGCAACCCAGGTGATCGATTTGTCCAGCGGTAATTGCTGCAGCTCGTCATTTTGATGAAGGCCGACGGGGGTTTTCCAGAGCGTCTTCCCCGTTTGCTCATCAAAGCCATAGACGACGCCCAGCTTGCCGGAGCCGATCACAATATTTTTTTCACTGCCATCGATCGAGACCTTCGCCAGCATCGGAGAAACCTGAAAATCGAGGTTGAACAGGTCATGCGGTTTAACCTGGTTGTACCAGACCAGTTTTCCATCCCGGCCGAGGGCGATCAGGGAGTTGGTGTACAGGTTGGGCCCCGGGCGGCTCGATCCATTCGGCCAGCCTTTTATTCCCGGAACAGGGGATGGGTTTCCACTTCCCCAAAAGCTCACCCCTGTCTGGGTGTCGATCGCGGGCGGAAACCAGAGGCCGCCGCCGCTGTTGACTTCGGGATGGCCCCAGAAGCCTTTTTCCACGACCTGCCAGAACCATTCCGGTTTGCCCGATTTGGGATTCATCAGGTAGACGGCCCCGCTCGTGCCACCCTGATAGGAATGATATACAACCTTGCCGCGACCGGATACGGCAGCCTGCATGGCAAAATAAACATGATTATCAAACGCATAGGGTTGGAACGCCCCGGAGGCAAGCTGGTAGCCAGTGTCGAACTGCCAGAGCTCGTGTCCCGTTTTGATGTCCATGGCCACATAGCGATCGATGCGGCTCAGGGCATAGACCTTTCCATACCCAATTCCTGGACCGCTGGGACCAAACAGCCTGTTGTTATATTTCGTTTCCCACTTGATATTTCCTGTCTTCAAATCCACTGCATAGGTGTTGGCTGCCAGATCCTGGTAATAAACAACGCCGTCCGAGATGACCGGGTTGCCTGTCCCGGCGCCCCATTCGGCCGTGCCATCCAAAGGAGCGGACCAGGCGACCGTCAGATTGGCGACGTTACTGGCATTGATATTGGACCCGACAGCCACGCGGTTGTTCGAATAATCATGATTGGCCAGCGGCCATTCCTTCTCGTGCCCCGCAACTTCGGGGGGAATGTCAAACCCACCCGTTGCGGGAATGCCCTTTTCCGGGGTGGATATCATGGTGGGATCGGTCTTCGGTATATTGATGCTGCCGATGTTTGGCGTGGGCGTGCTGGGACCAGGTGTTTCTGTAGGCGGTGCAGAGGATTGGGATGTGCTGCAGGCCGCCAATATCACAAATACCAAAAATAAAATGGAGATCCGCTTAAGCTGCATAAAATTTCCTTATCTGGTTCTGATGAAAAAATTCTGCGAGTTCTTGCTCAAGGTATAGCCCTCGCATGGCCGTGACGATTCCTTTACTAATGAATCTGGCGGAACGATACCGCCGGAGCGTGGTTGCCCCACGAATTCCGAATGTACGACAGAATGGCCGCAATCTCCTCGCTGGTGAGCCTGTCATGAAATCCCATCATGGAACCCTGCCCATAGGTCACGGTGTCGATGATTGGCTCGGGATCGTCGAGTGTTACGATCGGGTTACCGGCAAGTCGTGGATAAAGATCTGACCAGCCGGTTCCATCCGTCTGATGACATTCGGCACAAAATTCCAGGTACAGCCTTTGGCCGGAGTTGATCACTTTTTGAGGCTCGGGGGGTCGTTCCGTATGTGTGTTGCATGCAGCAAGAATCAATGCGGTGAGCAGCACACATAAACCAAAATATTTTGCACGCACTATCGACCTCCTAGGCCTGACCGCAGGCTTTAAGCGTAAACATGGGAACAAATGTCGCAATAAGGAACAGTAGTATGAAACCATTCAGGGACATGGCAATAAAAGCCATCAATGGACGCCTGTAGATCTCCGTATCATGGAGCATGTCTGGATTCTGGACCGGCTTTTCTGTTTGAAAGCTTCGCCAGTTCCGCCAGGATAGGAAGATCAGAAAGAGCAGGAGCAAAACGGCGATGAGCGTCAGGATCACTTCCACGATCTGCAGCCAGGAGAATGCGCCGGCCGGGGCTGTGAGCCCGCCCCACTTGCACGACACGGAAATCAGGCCATAGACAATGTTGAAATGCAGGAACCAGATCAGGATCCCCAGGAAGAGGCTCCATCTTGTCTGCTGTTCACCTGGCTGGGAGAGATCAATTTTTGGCATATTTCACATCTCCATTCATCCGTCATCTCATTATGTAGGGAGAAATGAAGAGGGTCAGGTAGATCAGGATCCATTGCGCAGCTCCGGCATAATTGCTGATCCCATCTGCATCCAGTGCCCAGTGACGCTCCTTGTCGTACTGGCCTCGCATCGCCTGTATCACGATGTAGATACCCTCGAAAACGGTTCCACCGGTGAAAATCAGGGTCAGGATGATCGATATCCAGTAAACGGAGGCATAGGCGTTATCGTCCCATTTGAAGGTGAGTGACTTCAAATGAAGCCAAAATACGGCGATGAAACCCACCTGCAGCAGAATAGTCATCATCATTAAAGTGATCACCCTGCCTATGTCGTTTTTCTTGATCGCCTTATCCTCCATGGAAGATGGAATGACACTTGCCAGCAGCAACAGTGTGCCGATCGTCGGGATTAACAATTGCGGCAGGGGCAGGTCACCGGGGGGCCAGTCGTGGTTGCCTGCACGCAGGTAGAAATAGGCGAGGATCGTGCCACCCAGTTCAGCAGCTTCCACCAGGCACAAAACGATCATGCCATAGTACATGGGGGGATATTTGCGCTCCTCCTTTTTCACCACGGCGTCGATGGGCAGTGCAGTCCCGGGACCCTCCTTCACCCACTCCGTCGAGAGTTCGCGACCGCGCGGCCAGAACCAGGCTGCCAGTACTCCCAGGAAGATGAACGTAAAGATGACCACAAAGGTCAGGCTCCACATTTGGTTGATAAACTGGATGATGAGAACGACGGCTGCGATAAAGGGAATGATCGTATCCTGCGGCAGCCAGACCCGCATCTCCGGATCCGCATCCAGCACCGTGGAGCCGAGCGTTTCACGCCGCTCCAGACTCTCCTCAAAGACATAAGCATTCGTCTGTGCAGGCGTATCCCAGACCGGGTAGCGGCTTTCAACCACCGGCAGATTCTCAAAATTGTAGGAATAGGGCGGGGAAGCGGTAGCCCATTCGAGCGTGCCGCCGCCCCAGGGATTGGCAGTCGCAGGCGCTCCACTTCTCAGGCTTTTATAGATATTCCAAACAAACAACAAAACACCGATCCCAAGAATATAAGCGCCTATGGTCGAGATCAGGTTGGGGATGTCCCAGCCCAGGCCGGGTAGATAGGTATACACCCGGCGCGGCATGCCCAACAGGCCCGAGATATGCATCGGGAAGAAGGCAACGTTAAACCCGATGATCGTCAACCAGAAGTTCCATTGTCCCAGGCGCTCATCCAGCATTCTGCCGGTCATCTTGGGATACCAGTAATACAGGGCACCCAGCAGCGGGAATACGCTGCCGCCGATCAGCACATAGTGCAGGTGGGCCACGACAAAGTAACTGTCCTGCGCCTGAAGATCAAACGGGACCGAGGCCACCATCACCCCCGAAATCCCTCCGATGACGAATGTAAAAATAAAACCCATTACATACAGCAGGGGAGTCTTAATGTTCAAGCGGCCATGCCATAGGGTGGCCAGCCCCGAGAAAATTTGGATTCCGCTTGGGATGCTGATCACCATGCTGTTGGCAGTGAACAGGCTCAAGCCCGTCGTTGGCAGCCCGGTGGCAAACATGTGGTGAACCCAAAGCCCGAAACTGATGACACTGATCGTCACCAGCGAGATGACCAGCAGCGAATAGCCGATCACAGGGCGGCGGGAGAAAGTGGCCAGGATCTCACTGACCATTCCCAGCGCGGGAATAAAAATGATATATACCTCGGGATGCCCAAAGAACCAGAACAGGTGCTGCCAGAGCAGCGGGTCACCTCCCAGATTGGGGTTGAAAAAATTTGTGTTGATGCTGCGGTCAAAACCGAGCAGGTTGGTGGCGATCAAAAGGGTGGGCATCGCAAATTCAACCATGATGGAGGTGACCAGCATGGCCCACACAAACAGCGGCATCCGATTGAGAGTCATGCCTGGGGCACGAAACTTGAAGATGAGGATGATGAGCTCTGTGGCGGCGATCACAGCCGCAATCTCCGTGCCGTTGATCAATTGCTGGTATACATCCATGCCGAAGCTGGGTGTATAGCGGGTTTCCGACAGCGGCGTGTATGCGAACCAGCCACCATCCGGGCCGAATCCCATGATCAGGCTCATCCATAAAACGATGCCCGAGAACAGATACAGGTAGTAGCCGAACGCGTTCGCCCGTGGGAATGGCACATCCCGTGCTCCGATCATCAACGGGACAAAATAGATGCCTACACCCAGCATGATCGGAACGGCGAACAGGAACATCATTGTCACGCCATGAGTGGTGAAGAGCTGGTTGTATTGGTTGGCGTCCAGAAAGGTGTTTTCCGGCACGGCCAGCTGCGTACGCATCAACAGGGCAGCAATGCCTGCCAAGGCAAAGAACAGAAAACCGGTCACGATATAACGCGCGCCGATATTCTTATGGTTGCACGCCGATAACCAGCCGATCAGTCCGCGGCGCGGCTCCCATAGCTCGGTAAGCCTTGCAGCCCGGTCCCCCATCGTGAGCGTCTCAACATTCCGGGTCTTGATCTTTTTCTCATCGTCCGGCGTCTCCGGTACTTTGGTCGTCGTTCTTTTCGGTCCAGTTCTTCTAGTCACGGTCTCTTCTCACTTTAAGGATTCTAGGTAAACAAGTAAGGCTTGCAGTTCTTCCGAATTGATATGCATTTCGGGCATCAGGCTACCCGGCTTGACATGCTGGGCATCGATGACCCAGCCTGCCAGGTTGCCCCGGTTCTTGGTCAGGCTCGCACCGGCGATCGTCAATCGGCTGTCCAGGTGGGTGAGATCCGGACCCAGATCGATGCCGCTGCGGTCAATCTCCTTGTCATCCAGCCCGCGCACAACATGGCAGAAGACGCAGCCTGCCGACATGAAGACCTGCTGTCCCGTTTGAGTGACCGGGTCGGCAGGTTGGGCGGCAGATTGCGATTGGGCCTGCACCCAGTTGTCATAATCGGCCTGGCTTTGGGCGACCACCATCAATCCCATATGGGCATGTTGCAAGCCGCAAAACTCGGCACACTCGCCGCGATACACGCCAGGCTTATCGGCCTGGATCACAATCTTGTTGATCCGTTTGGGGATCAGATCCATCTTCCCGTGCAGCTCGGGAACCCAGAAGCTGTGAATGACATCCGCGGTTTGCAGCTTGATCGCCACAGGCTTCCCCACCGGGATGTGGATCTCGTTGGCGGTCACCACTCCCTCATCCGGATATTTGACCTCCCACCACCATCGTCTTCCCACCACCTCGATCTCCACAGCCGGCTTGCCGTATGGATTTTCCACGGCCGCAAGCGTGTAGATGTTGTAGCCGAATACGATGGCAAGCACCACGAGTGGAAGCAGGATGCCGCCCAGGATCGGCCAGTTGCGACCCTCGTCCGCACTCGGCTGATCGGGATCGGTCTCGGCGGTTGCCCTCCGGCCTCGAAGGATCGCCGCAAACAGCAATACGATCACGATCAGGAAGATGACGGTCCCGAATCCAAACATGACCCACCAGAGCTGGGCAATGTGCGCAGCATCGGGGCCGTGAGGATCAAGTGTGGAAGGGGAGATGGGGGGACTAATCGCTGGATTCGAACAGGCGCTTATCAGCAGGATAAAAGCCAGAAATATTCCGGCACGACACAGGCGCTTTACCATTGTGAACATTTCCTCTCCAAAAACCGGTTAAGCCCCAAATAATCCTGCGGGTCATATAGATAAGCGGCGATATCACTTGCCTCCTCCTCCGTGACCCCCAGGTTCGGCATGGCATTCCCGGGATCGATCTGTTGAGGAGCCTGAATCCATTTGATCAGGTTTTCACGGCTGTTGGGCAGCCGCCCGGCAATGAAGCCGCGTTGATAGAAACAATTGAGCGGAGGGGCAACCATGGCATTGGCTCCTGGCACGCCCGGGATGGTATGGCAGGTACCGCAGCCATAATTGGCGATCAGGCGTCGTCCATTGGCGACGACGCTGGCCGGGTAGTGATAAGGTTCCGGCACGCCATTAACCTCCCCGGAGCAGCTGGAAAGCAACAATGCTACAGCAACCACAAGGCCGAACCAAATGGCTTTATATTTCATATGAAAACTTTTTGCAGGGGATCGTTCTGTGAGGAATGGAGCCTGCCCATTCCTTTTCACAAACACACCGGATCGCTGGATACAAAAGATATAACATTCTCATACCTGCTATTTCACCAATAAGCCAAACACTTATCTTGAAAATCACTTCTCTGCCAATAAAAAGAAGTGTGTTTAACAGCATTGTACGAAAGTATTCCTCTGTTTTGTGTCTGCGTTTAAACCCTCCCTGGCTGTTAAAATAGCCCCCGCAGCCTTTCCTTGCAATGAAGGTACGTAAATAACTCTCTTATAAATTCGCTGAACTATAGGACGAATTCAATGGATACTCAATACGGGAAATCCCTATGAGGAGTGAATTCATCCTTTGAAAATGGAAATTAGAAAGACCCTACATGGTAGGGTCTTTATCCTTCTATATCGAGCAATTCCTAGATCGCGTCCTTTAGTGCCTTGAGCGGACGGGGCTTGATCACCGTTCGCGCTGGCCTGGCCTTGAAGGTTGTCTTTTCCTTGGTAAAGGGGTTGATTCCTTCCCGCTCCGGGACAGCCGGCTTCTTGACCGTGGTCAACTTCACCAGGCCGGGAATCACAACCTCGTTCTCGTTCTTCAACTCCTTGTAGATCACGCCGGTAAGCCCTTCGAGAACGGCATTGACCTGCTTTTTATCCAGTCCACTTTCATTGGCAACTGCCTCAATAAATTCCGTCTTGCTCATACGTTTTGCTTTTGATGCCATGGCGGCCTCCTTCGGGGGATGCCCAGTTTTTTGGGAATCCTAAGATTTTAAGTCCAATATTCAATATGTTTTATACCTAAACGAAGAGGCGGGCTTCCAGTTATGGGAAATTCGAAAAAAAGGCTGTATTTAAAGGGTTAAACTCCAGATCCTTAAATAACAGTCACTTGTTATCGGGCGAGAGCGACGCCAAACTGCCTGTTATACAGGCGTGCGTAGGCTCCATTGAGAGCCAGCAGCTCGGAATGAGTACCCTCTTCTTCAATTGCCTGATCGGTCAGAACCATGATCCTTTGAGCATTACGGATGGTGGACAGGCGGTGGGCGATGACGAGCGTGGTTCGATCCCTGGCCAGTCTTTCAAGTGATTCCTGGACAACCCTTTCGCTTTCATTATCCAGCGAGCTGGTGGCTTCGTCGAGGATGAGGACAGGCGGATCTTTTAAGAAGGCGCGGGCGATACTCAGCCTCTGCTTCTGCCCGCCCGACAGCTTGACCCCGCGCTGGCCGATATCGGTTTGATATCCATCTGGCAGAGATAGAATGAAGTCATGGGCGTTGGCTTTTCTGGCAGCCTCCACCACCTCCGCTTCACTGGCATCCGGCTTGCCGTAGCGGATATTTTCAAAAACGGTCCCGGCGAACAGATATACATCCTGCTGGACGACGCCCACATTCCTTCTCAAAGAATCGAGCTTGATCTCCCGGATATCGACGCCATCCAACAGGATCTGGCCCTCGTTAACTTCATAGAAGCGGGGGATCAGGGAACATAACGTTGTTTTGCCCGCACCGGAGGAGCCGACAAGAGCGACATACTCGCCTGCCTTCACCTGCAGGGAAATATTTTTCAATATGTGCGCATGGTCATCGCGATAGCGGAAGCCGACATTTTTGAATTCGATGTTTCCTCTCACCTCCGTCAATTCAATGGGGTTGTCTGCATCCTGGATCTCCGGCTGGATCTCCAGGATTTCCATGAACCGGTTGAAGCTCGCAATTCCCTCCTGGAACTGCTCCGTCATATGCGTCAATTTCTGGATGGGCTCAATAAAGTTGTCGATATAGAGCAGGAACGTGAGCAGGTCGGCCAGGTCGAGGCTGGACCGGGTGATGCTGATGCCGCCGAAGACGACCACAGCCACGCTGATCATCTGCGTGAGCACGCCCACCCCTTGGTAGAAGTAGGCATCATTTTTGTAGGTGCTTTTCCGGCTCTCCAGGAAGCGATCGTTCTCGACGGAAAACTTTCTCCTTTCGGTCTCTTCATTGACGAAGGACTTGACGACCCGAATGCCGGCCAGCGTATCCTCCACCTGGGCGTTGACATCGCCAATGCGTTCCCGGTTCCTCATGTATGCCACATAGATCCGTTTGTTAAAGTACAGCGTGAAGACAACCAGGATGGGCAGGAAAAGGAAAACAATGAGGGTCAGCCTCGCATCGATGTTGAAAAGAATGATGAATGCTCCAACGAACTTCACCGTGTAAATGGCATAATCCTCCGGCGCATGATGGTAAAGCTCAGCCAGCGATAGCAGGTCGTTGGTCAGGCGCGACATCAACTGCCCGGTCCGCTGCTCATCGTAAAAGCGGAAGGACAACTTTTGATAATGGTCGAACAGCTCACTGCGCATATCGCTTTCCATCATGGCACCCATGGCGTGCCCGCGGTAGTCCACATAAAAGTTGAATACCGCATGAGCCAGGACCAATCCACACATCAAAGCTCCGACCCGGTAAATCTGGGCCAAGGGGTCTGGTACCTGTCCCTCCAATACAGTTTTGGTGATGTAGCGAATACATAAGGGGATCAGCAACGTAATGCCGGCGGTGAGGAATGCACAGACCATCACCGAAAGAAACAATCTTAAATAGGGTTTGTAGTATGAAAAAAACTTTTTCGTGCGGGAGTTCATAAAGCTTGGATCTCCAATTGACAAACAAAAAGCCGCGTTGGCTACCGCGGCAGGGGTTGGGTTCCCAATTGGGAACAAAAAACCACGGGCTATGAGCACACCCGTGGCAATCTTCTGATCAACTGGAAATCGAAAAGAAAAGGCAGGTTACAGGTGCACTCACAGAACAGATATGCTTCTGTTGAAACGGGCTGTCATGTGAGCGTACCTCCTTTAGAATGAATTTGATGATCTTCCTGGTACAAGATCCATCTACAGTCTATTTTACTGAACCGGTAAAGTTTGTCAAGATATTGTGGCCCGTACAGATCTCGATGCATAGCATTCTCCCGAAAGCATACCCGGTGCCCCGGCGTCTCTTTGGGGGAATGTGACAGACAAGGATCTTTTTCTCAGCGAGTGAAGTCCTTCGGCCGAGGTAATACGCCATGAAGCGATTTTTAGTGAGCCACTACTCGCATCGATTGAATGACCTGATCGAGCCCTTCCAGATCGGGTTCGAACTCATCTGACGAAAGTGCATTAAGGTCGTTGACGGTTTGTGTCAAATAGCCCTGGTATCCGGCGCTGAACGCATCCCAATCTACGATCTCCGGCTCGTCGCTTAGACCTTTAGCCGTAATGGGAAAGTAAACCGAGAGATAAGAAGATCCATCCTCTGTCAGACCCTGAAAGGTGTAAAAGAGATTTCGATTCGTGACCGGGCTTATATCCTGACTGTATTCCGTAATGAAGCGCATGCCGCTCCCGTTTTGGAAATCAATATACTTATTTTGGGCATGGAATACTTGAGCAGCATTGACGAGAGGCAGGAATGGTAGCTCACCCTCCGGGATCGATGGGCGAGCTTTTAGCACGGCCTGCATCCCCTCGATCTTTGCTTTCGCAAACTCACTCAACGCACCATACTCCTGCGCCGGGTAGATCAGGATTTGTGGCTGCACGGCTATCCCTACTCTGCTGCTTTGAGCGAGGGCCTGCTCTTTGGAGCCTGTAATCGTGAAGCGGATCGATTCCGGCCTTACCTCCCACTCAGGGCCTCCCGCAGATGGAAGCTGAGCGGGGACCACTTCTGGCCAGATACTCTCAGCTAACTTTGCATCGATCTCAAAATGTACCCCCTCATAATCCACAGTTGTGGCTCCTTCTTTGGAAACTGGAATCGTCCCCTCCAGCTGATTGCCCCATAGCTTGAGGTCTGAGATGGGCGTTCTTGCGAGCGCAGCCGGAACTTTCCCGGTCAACTGGTTGTAGGATAGATCGAGTGCATAGAGGTTTTTCAGGTTGCTCAATTCGGGTGGGATCGATCCGGTCAGTTGATTAAAGGAAAGATTTACTTCATTCAGTACGATCAGATTCCCCAGCATGGCTGGAACCGGCCCGCCGAGTTGATTCCTGGAAAGATCCAGGTGAGTCAGGTTTGACAGGTTTCCCAGCTCGGGAGGAATGCTGCCGTTAAAACCATCGGAGTTCAGTCTGAGTTCCTGTAACTTTGGAAGGCTTCCCAAACCCGCCGGGATCTCTCCACTCAGTGGGTTATCCGATAGATCGAGATAGATTAATTCCTTCAGGTTCGCCAACTCTGCCGGGAGGCTGTCGAATTGATTCCCGCCCAGCCTTGCCACCTGTAGTTGGGATAGATTTCCGATCTCCGCAGGTATGGGTCCGCGAAGCTGGTCACGGTCCAGGTAGAGACTCTTTAGTTGTGATAAATTCCCAATCTCTCCGGGCAGGGAACCGGCAAGTTTGTTGTAATAAAGCTGCAACTCGGCGACGTGTCCCTGCTGGCAGATCACGCCGTACCAGTTGCAGGGTGTCTGGCTGGCCAGCCATCCGGTATGGTCCGCCCATGAATCGCCATTTGTTTTCTTATAAAGGGTGACGAGTGCCTGGCATTCTTCGAAAAGGATTTCTTGAACGCTGCTGCAATCAAATCCGGCTGGGGATGGGGCGGATTGGGGACTGGCAATTTTCTCCGGTGTAGCAGAAATATCCAACTGCTTGGATGGAGAGGGTGTCGCCAGATCGACAGGGGATGGGGTGCTGCATGCAGCGAGCAAGCCCAGCCATCCCAAGACCAAAATATTTATAAAATTTTTTGTAAACATATGCCTACTCCTTTATGCCGCTCAATGGATTTCTCGGAGACGGTGTTCGTTCGGGAAATGTTGCATTTTCTAATGTGCGTTGGACCAGCAATTGTTCGATATCGTGGTTCCGAAAAGAAAAGCGCCATCCCACGAAGCTTTTGTAGGGGACGGCGCTGTGAGCTAGACGGATGTTATTCTGATCACGGATGATACACGTTCTTCCAGACGTAGACATCTCCATTGGAGTTCCCGGTCGCAAGCAGGCCGCCATCGGGGGATACCGCCATCGAGCTGATCCCACCCGGAGAGTTAAACTGGATGATGGACACGTAACTCGTGGTCGGGTAGAAGCGCAGCGTCCCATCCCGCGAGCCGGCGACCAGGTTGGAGCCGTCCGCAGTAAAGGCCACGCTCTCGACCATGCTGGGGAAGCCGCCGAGTTTCTGGATCAACTTGCCGGTAGGCAGGTTCCACAACCACACGCCGCCTTCTGAACATTCATTATTGATAACGGCGATGCAGGTCGCCGTCGCCGCGGTGGAGCCATCGGGGGAAATGGCCGCATTCGAAACCTGGTGGGCATGACTCAGGGTGTATACCGGTTCTCCACCATCCGCCTTCCAGACCTGGACGTTGCGGGAGGTCCCTCCACCGACCAGGGTGCCTCCCTGTGGTGAATAGGCCAGGGCAGCGGCATTCATGTACTCTGGAAATTTCTCCAGCGGCTGCCAGGAACCAACCGAATAGGTCCATACGGCGGCGTGCTGGATCTGATTCTTCATCTCATCCTGTCCACCTACCGCCAGGCTTTGACCGTCCGGCGAAAAAGCC
Organism: Syntrophothermus sp.; assembly: GCA_050259515.1. Lineage (GTDB taxonomy): Bacteria > Chloroflexota > Anaerolineae > Anaerolineales > Villigracilaceae > Defluviilinea. The sequence goes on along the minus strand of JBLNAU010000543.1, from coordinate 1,963 downwards.
ACGCCAGCAACCTGGCCGGGGAAATGTTGGGTGTAAACAATGGACTTGTTGCGCCAGTCCCAGACATTCAGCGTTCCGTCGCTCGAAACAGAGGCCAGCAATTGTCCGTTGGGGGAGAAGGCCACATCCCAGACAATGCCGCTATGTCCATCCAGCGTGCCGAGGGATTGATTATTGACCACGTCCCACAGGTGGATGGAAAAGTCGCTGGCGTTGCCTCCCGCCGAGGCGAGAACCGTGCCGTCCGGTGTAAAAGCCAGGCCCCGCACCACTTCCCCCGGTGCCTGTTGAACATTCATGAAAATCTCCAGCATGGATACCGTGCCTTCCCTTAGCGAGATGAGTGTGGGAGTCGGGGAGGCAAGGATCTCGGTTGGCGCAGGTGTAAGTGTAGGAGCAGGAGTTGGGTCGAAGGGCATCTCCAGGGTCGCTGTGGGTGTGGTTAATGCTTCGGAATAGTTGTTTGTGTTGTTATTCATCACTTCCACAGAAAAACTGCAGGCGTCAAGCAACAGCGAGCTGAGCAAAAGAACAAGAATAAATGAATGCCACTGATGTCGTTTCATGGTTTTCTCCCTTTAGACGATGGGAACTAGCCCTGGGATTTTCATCTGGAATGGGTTTAAAACGTTTCCCCCATACTGCTTGTTCCAATCGAAAAGGGTTACTGGCCAGCCAGCAATCCCCTCTGTGCGGCGACGGCAATCGCGGCCGCGCGGGAGTCCACCCCCAGCTTGCTGTAGATGCTGGCCAGATGGGCCTTGACGGTGCGCTCGGAAATCCCGAGCTGCACGGCGATCTCCTTGCTGCGCTCCCCGCGGGCAACCGATTTGAGGACCTCAAACTCCCGGTCTGTCAGACTGACCGGCTCGACCAGCCTTGAAGGGGTTCCGGGTTGATCGGTACGTGCCAGCAGGCGGGCCATGATCTCAGGCTTGAGAAGTGTTTCTCCGCGTGCCGCTGCGCGGATGGTATCGAACAGGGTGGAGCGATCGGTGTCCTTCAGAAGATAGCCGCTAGCGCCGGCTTGCAGACCGCGGAACATTAGCTCGTCTTCATTGAAGGTTGTCAGGATCACCACAGAGATTCCTGGCTGCTCAACCCTCAGGTTTTCGATGGCGGTCAGGCCGTCCATGTTGGGCATGCGCAGGTCCATGAGGACCACGTCGGGGTTGAGCTTTTTGCACAATTGCAGGGCTTGCGCGCCGTCGGAGGCTTCACCCACGAGCTCGAAGTCATCTTCGGTTTCCAGGATCAGGCGCAGTCCCTGGCGGATGATGAGATGGTCGTCTGCGACGAGGATCCGGATCATTCTTTCTCACCCTGGTTCCGGTTGTTTTCAGAGGAGCTCTCAGGTGAAAGAGGGACCTGGAGCGTTAAAGTTGTACCTTTGCCCGATTCGCTTTTGATCCCAATACAGCCATTCACCAAATGGGCGCGTTCCTGGATACCCAGGAGGCCATAATGACCGGAGGGAATAGAGGACGGGTCGAAGCCTTGACCATCATCCTGGATGGTGACTGACAGGTTTTCCGCCTCTGTCCTGACCATTACTTCGACGTTGTGAGCATGGGCATGATTGGCAATATTGATGAACGCCTCCGCAACAGTGCGGATCACGGTTTCCTTAACAGCATCCGGTAGAGGCGGAATCGAATTCGCCTGGAAACGGACGGGGATGTCGGTGGTGCCGGTAAAACGGGAGGCTTCGAGGCGCAGGGCCGAGTCCAGGTCATCCGCAGAAGACTGGCGGAGATCGTCGATGGCGCGGCGCGCCTCAGAGAGGGTGGCACGGGCCTGCACCATTGCACTGGTAATAATGGCCTGGGCTTTTTCCCTGCGATCGTTCGCCAGGTGGGCGTCCACGGCCTCGAGCTGGAGGATCAGGCCGGCGAGCCCCTGTGACAAGGTATCGTGCAGTTCGCGCGCCATACGCTGGCGTTCGTTGGCGATGGTGAGGTCC
>JBLNAU010000542.1:0-3802 GCA_050259515.1 Syntrophothermus sp. | reverse complement strand
ACACGTCACACCCGCCCTGTTCCAGCGCGAGGATACAATCCAGGCAGAGTTTTTCGTCGGGCAGAGCAGCCAGTATAAATGAGATCACTGCAGTTTCGCCCTTAGCTTGCAGTGATCTGAGATTATCTCGTAAGCTTCCCATCGTTATTACCTCCCACTCTTCAATAACTGGGCTACCTGTTCTACGTCCTTGTCGCCCCGGCCGGACAGATTGACTACCAGAGCTGCATCCCGATGCATTCCGGGAGCAATTTTTAGGGCATGAGCTACCGCATGGGCACTCTCCATGGCCGGGATGATACCTTCGGTCTGACTGAGCTTTAAAAAGGCTGCCAGAGCCTCGCTGTCACTGACACTGACATAATTGACCCGTTTGTTCTCCCGCAGACTGGCATGCTCTGGTCCTACACCCGGGTAATCCAGTCCGGCGGAAATCGAATGGGTATCCATGATCTGTCCATGTTCATCCTGCAGCAAACGGCTAAAGGCTCCATGCAGGACTCCGTCGCTGCCTTTCGACAGTGTTACGCAGTGTTCGCCGGGCAGGTCGCCCTTGCCCCCGGCTTCGATGCCGATCAATTGCACTTCATCCTCCAGGAAGGGATAAAACACGCCCATGGAATTGCTGCCGCCGCCCACGCAAGCCAGGATCATATCCGGCAGGCGACCCTCCATCTCCCTGAATTGCTCCTTCAATTCCTTGCCGATAATGGATTGGAAATCACGGACGATCATAGGATAGGGGTGCGGACCTACTACCGAGCCGATACACATATGCGAGTACTCGAAGCTGGCAATGAAGTCGCGGAAAGCTTCGTTGGTGGCATCCTTCAGGGTCTCGCTGCCCTTTTTCACCTCACAGACTTCGGCCCCCAGCATCTTCATGCGGAAAACATTGAGCCGCTGCCGTTCCACATCCTTGGCCCCCATATAGACACTGCATTCCATACCCAGCACTGCCGCTGCGGTGGCAGTTGCCACCCCATGTTGGCCAGCTCCGGTTTCGGCGATAAGCCTTTTCTTGCCCATCCGCCGGGCCAACAGGGCCTGTCCGATGGTGTTATTGATCTTGTGAGACCCGGTGTGATTGAGGTCTTCCCGTTTTAAATAAATGCGCGCTCCGCCTAATTCGTTACTTAAACGTTTTGCATAATACAGCGGCGTTTGACGGCCCACATAATTCTGCATGTAATAATCGAACTCCTCATGAAATGCTGGATCTGCCTGGAGTTCATGGTAAGCCTTCTCGATCCCGTCCAAAGCGGGGATCAGGGTCTCCGGGACGAAACGCCCGCCATATCTGCCAAAATATCCTCTGTTATCAGGATTCATACCTATCGGCCTCCCTTACTTGCTTGATAAATTGCTCCATTCGCTGGGGGTCCTTGCCCCCGGACGGGTATTCCACCCCGCTGGATACGTCTACCGCCAGCGGTCTTAACTTAATGATGGCTGCAGGAACAATCTCAGGATTCAACCCGCCCGCCAGAATTATTCTTTCACGATCCTTCAGGGAGTCCAGCCATCCCCAGTTGAAGCTGTGACCGGTTCCCCCGCGGATTTCAGTCAGGCTGTGGGTATCAAAAGCATAGGCCCACGGTCGCCATCGTCTTATCTCAATTTCATCGACCGGTCCGGTAAGGCTGAAGACCTTGATTGCCGGCACCGGCACTTCGTCCAGATATTCCGGTGGTTCGTCACCGTGCAATTGAATCATGTCCAGGGAACAAGCACGGACTATATCCAACACCTTGTTTAAATCTTCATTAACAAAAATCCCGATTTTGGCGATACCTTTGTCCACAGCGGCATTGATGGCCGCCGCCTTTTCCACATCTATCTGCCGCCGCGAAGACGCAAAGACCTCTCCAATGGCCCAGGCTCCCAGGCGCTGAGCGGTCAAGGCTTCTTCCACATCGGTTATGCCACAGAACTTGACCAGGGTCACTTAAGACACCTCCTTGTCCTGCTGCAGGATCTCCCTCAGGCGCAAGCCGGGCTCTGCGGACGTGACCAGCGCTTCGCCGATCAGGGCGGCATGGAAACCAACCCTTTGCAGGGTACTGATATCTTTATGGCTGCTGATGCCGCTCTCACTGACCCGGATAACCCCTTCCGGCATACCATCGATCAGCTGTAGGCTGGTTTCAAGGCTCACCGTGAAATCCTTCAGGTTGCGGTTGTTGATGCCAACCATCGATACGGGAAGATCGTGAGATATGCGTAGTTCATCCCGGTCATGCACCTCCAGCAGAGTATATAATCCCAGGTGTTTCGCCTTCTCACTCAAACTCAGCAGGCTGTCATAATCGTGCATGGCCGCGATTAGCAGTACGATATCCGCCCGCAGCAAAACCGATTCATATAATTGAACAGCGTCCAGGATAAAATCCTTCCGTAAAACTGGCAAATCAACCGCCGATTTGACCTGAGTCAGGTAGTCCTTGTCACCCTGGAAAAATCTGCGATCGGTGATGACCGATACCGCACCGGCCCCATTTCGCTGATAGCTTTCAGCCAGGCTGACCGGATCAAAATCATTGCACAGCACCCCTTTGACCGGCGAGGCCTTCTTGACCTCGGCTATAACCGCCATGCTGCTGTCTGCCCTTTTCAGGAAGGGACGCGGATCGATAACATCCACCCGCGCTGATATTCTCGACAGATCCAAGTTGATTTTTAATTCTTTTATTTCCTCGCGTTTAGCCGCAGCAATTTTTCCCAACATAATAATCACCCTATATTTAAAAACTTGCTATCTAGTTGACCAAAACCTTATCCCGGCTGTAGCTGACCATGTTGCGGAGGGTTTGGGTGGATCTGCCCGAATCGATAGCCTCGGCAGCAACTAGCAGACCATCACCGATACCCACGGCCCTTCCCGCTGCCATCAGGGCCGCTGCCGCATTCAGCAGGACTGCCTGCCGATATGGCCCGGGTTCACCGGCGAGTACCCCCTCCAGGATGCGGGCATTGGTCTCACGATCACCGCCCTTGATGGCCTCCAAGGGGTACAGTTCCAGGCCCAGTGCCAACGGATCCAGGCGGTATTGCTGGCTTCCCTGCGGGCTAGCATCAAAGATCTCGGTGGTACCGGCAGGGTTGATTTCATCCATACCATTTTCGCCGTATACTACCAGGGCACGTTTACGTCCCAAGGTAGTCAGTGTGGTAGCGATCGCCTCCTGCAGGTGAGGATCGAATATCCCCATCACCTGATAGCTAAGGTGACAGGGGTTGATGAGCGGCCCCAGGAAATTGAATATGGTGGTCACCCCCATAGAACGACGCAGCGGGCCGACCGCCTTCATGATAGGATGATAATGCGGCGCAAACAAAAAGGTTATGCCTACCTTATCCAACATTCTGCGGGCTTCATCCGGAGTCAATTCGATATTTACGCCCAGGGCTTCCAATACGTCAGCACTGCCCACACTGCCGGTAACGGCACGGTTGCCGTGTTTGGCCACAGATACTCCGCAGCTGGCTACAACTATGGCAGCAGTAGTTGATATGTTGAAGGTCCCTAAGCCATCACCGCCGGTCCCACATGTATCAATTAACTCCGAATCACTGTCCACTGTCACGGCTTCTTCGTACAAGGCCTGCACAAAGCCTGCCAGCTCCGAAGCCCTCTCTTTACGGGTACGCATGGCGGTGAGGAAAGCCGCAGCCTTTACCTCCGGTATATTGTCATGGAGCAGCATACGGGCTGTCTCATAAGCTTCATTCTGGTTCAGGTGTTCTCCCCCCACCACGGTTTTCAGATAACGATCAAACATGATAAATACTCCCTTCCCCA
>JBLNAU010000541.1:0-9372 GCA_050259515.1 Syntrophothermus sp. | reverse complement strand
TGCATCAGGGACAGGACCGGGCGATCCTTTAACTTGTCCTTGCCACCTACGAGCAGGGCAGCCATTTCCATGGCGGCTTTGGCTTCATGGACAGAGTAGATGCTCTCGGTCTGCACATGCTTGGTGGAGTTTTCCCAGACAGTCTTGATCTCATACAAGCCGCGGGCTTCCACGGGGGTATCCTGGGCCGAGACGGGTACCCAATGGAAGGCGACCTCCGGGGTCGCATCTGCCACGCGGGCGATATCCTGGACATCGCCCAGGCAGGAGGTCCGCTTCCTGCCGGTGAACATGTCAATGACTTCCACCCCGCAGCCGTCCGTTCCCAGGTAGACATGGTTGCCGTCCAGCGGCAGATCCTGCTGCGGGTCGCGGGCGGCAAGCGGATAGGCAGGTGGACATTTTGCCAGCGCCGCCTCGATCACGTCGCCTTTGACCTTGACGATCTTCTTTTCCCGGTCGACGGCCGCACCGTTGGCCTCCCAGATATCGAGGGCGCGCTGGGATGGAAAGCGCACACCCACATGTTCTATGATCCACAGAGTGGCTTCGTGGATTTTTTTTACTTCTTCGGGTGTTAAGATTTCGAGCTTTAACTTCGGATTACTGATCGATTTGATGTTTTTGGACATAGTTCCTCCCGAGAACTATATCTCTACTCTCTCGTCATCGGTCTACAAACGCACCACAAAGTGTCACGAAGGAACACAAAGAAAACTTTGTGACACTCACTTGCACTCGCGTGCAGTGCACACCTGTCACCTGTCCCGCAACTGCTGCTTTGCGGGGTGCGCGGGCGGTGCCAGGGAGTGTCGCACCCTTTGTGGGAAAAGCTTTTATTCCTTCCCCACCAGCTGTTTGGCGAGCTTGACCGCACCGACAGCGTCTTCGGATGTGCCGTCGGCCTTGATCTTCTCGGCCCAGTCCTTGGTGATGGGGGCGCCGCCAACCATCACTTTGATGCGCGGGCGAAGACCTTCCTTGTCGAGTTCCTCGATCACTTCGCGCTGGCGGACCATTGTTGTGGTCAGCAGGGCGCTCATGCCGATGATCTGGGCATCGATCTCCAGCGCCTTGCCGATGATCTTCTCGGCGGGCTGGTCGACACCCAGGTCCACGACTTCGAAGCCGGAGGCGGCAAGCATGGTCCCAACCAGGGTCTTGCCGATCTCATGGATGTCCCCTTCGACGGTGGCGAGCACGACACGTCCCATAACTTCGCGCGCTTCACCGAGCTTCAACAGCTCAGGCTCAAGCGTGGCCACCGCTGCTTTCATCGCTTCACCTGCCATCACCAGCTCGGGCAGGAAAGCCTCTCCCTTGCCAAACTGGTCACCGATGTAATTGACTCCCACAACGAAGCCCTTGGTGATCGTGTCCAGCGGGTGCATATTCATCTCGAGGGATTTCTGAGCCAGCTCAACAGCCTGCTCCGATTCCCCGTCGATGATGCTCTGCGCCATTTGTTTGTAGAGCTCTTCGATTTGTACGTTATCGATCATAGTCCTATCTCCTTATTTCTGTGTTTTCTTCATCAGGGGCGAGACCTGCTCTTCTTTTTCCTTGATCAATTCAGAGGGAATATCCAGATACTCTGCGAGCCACTTGCCTGACTCCATTAAATGTTCGATGGATTTTTGCACGGCCCGATCCGCATCTCTTTTGCGTAGTGCATCCACGATCGAGACATGCTCCTGATAGGTGCTCAGCATGCTGTCGGCCAGCAGCTCCGGGTAACGGAAGAGAGCTTCGTACAGGAGCCAGTCCGGAAAGGCATTGGTGACCATGGCATAGAGCTTGATCAGCAAATCGTTCCGGGTCGCCTCGGCAACAGCAGTATGGAACTCGCGGCTCGACTGCCGCTCGGACGAGACATCCTTCAACGTCTCGTGCTTTTTCATTTTATCCAGGATGGATTCCAGGCCGGCGACCTGCTCGGAGGTAATGTTCCGGGCCGCCTCGTTGGCGATGATCGCTTCCAGGACCAGGCGCAGGCCATAGGCTTCGACGACATCCTTGGTGGACATCTCCCGGACGCGCACGCCGCGATAGGGGACCCGTTCCGCCAGCCCGGCAGAGACAAGCAGGTCCAAGGCTTCCCGAACGGGGGTCATGCTGACGCCCAGTTGGGTGGCGATATCATCCTGCCTGAGCCAGTCGCCGGGCTTGTATGTGCCGGAGATGATTTTCTCATGCAGAACGTCGAATATATCCTCTTTAAGAGGTCGCTTTTGGATGATCTCGGTTTCCGGAGTGGAGGGAGGACTAAACATATAATACCCTTGTTACCGGGCATTATATATTATATATAATTTTTAGTACAGGAATTCACAGGCAGGTGGATTTGTTGTTTATGCTTTTTGCTTCTGGACTTCAGAAGGCTGGTAGAGGTGATGCCGCTCGATGTAATTGCATACCAGGAGAGGGACATAATAGCGAAATGGCTGGTGATTGGCAATGCGGCTGCGGATCTCGCGCGAGGCGATCTCAAGCAGCGGTGCATCCACATAATGGATCTTGGAACTGATGCCTGGCAGCTCATGCTCAAGCGATTCCAGATTGGGCTGTTCCCCGGGCCGGCGCATGACTCCCACCCAGTGTGAGGCATACAATAATTCCCTGGGTTTGTGCCAGGTGGGAAGATCGCGCAGGGAGTCGCCGCCGATGATCGGGGTGATGTCTGCGTCCGGATATTGCTCTGAGATGGCTTCGATGGTATCCAGTGTGTAATGCGGACCCGGCCGGTCCAGCTCGACGCGCGAGAGCTCAAAGGATGGGTTGTCCTCAATGGCCAGCCTGACCATCGCCAGCCGGTGCTCCACGGGCGTGATGGATTGGTCCTGTTTGTGAGGGGGATCGGGTGTTAAGACCCAAAACAGCCGGTCTAGACCGAGCTGCCACTGGGCCTCGGAGGCAAGGATGAGATGTCCCAGATGGGGCGGGTCGAAGGTCCCGCCGAAAAGACCGATCTGTTCACGAGCCATAGGGGAAGTATAACTTTAATTTCCCGCCCGTGCGAGGCCCCAGGTTCTATTACAAATCTGCCCGGGGATGGGTGGTATACTGCCCGGAATATCCGGCTCTTACTCCAGCCGCCGGGTCGACACTCTCTGGCACCGCACTGCGGTCTGTGCACTACAGGTGAGATGCCGCCCAGCGGTACCCGGCCTTGAACCAAGCAAGTACACTTTTTAATTTGTTCGTTAGAAAACGCTGCGCCGGGGACGGCGCAGCAAGCAAAAGGAGCCCATTATGAATCAGACCTATGATGCAATTGTCATCGGTGCGGGAGTGATGGGAGCGAGCATCGCATTCCACCTCGCAGAGCGCGGACTGAAGACTGCCATCCTCGAACGCAAGGTCACGGCTTCGGGCGCGACCGGTCACTCCAGCGGGCTGGTCCGTATGCATTATGACCTGGCGGCCGAATCCGAGCTGACCTTCAAAAGTTATCAGCTCTATTTCAGCAACTGGAAGGAACGCGTGGGTGGGGAATGCGGCTTCCAACAGACAGGCTTTTTGCAGATTGCCAGACGGGAGCATGAGGAAAAACTGCGCGGCAACGTCGCCAACCAACAGCGCATCGGGATCAACACGTCGGTCATCACGGCAGACGAAGTCCGCAAACTGTTCCCCGACCTCGTCACCGAACATTTCGATTATGCGGCATACGAACCCGATTCGGGTTACGCCGATGCGACGCTCACGACCAACTCGTTCATCGAAGCAGCCAAACGCAACAGTGCAACCCTCATTCAAAACTGTGAAGTGACCGCCATCCATACCCAGGGGGGCAAGGTCAAAGGCGTCAGCACAACCAAAGGCGATCTCGAGGCGCCCATCCTCATCAACGCGGCCGGAGCGTGGGCCAAGCAGGTCGCCAGCCTCGCAGGCATCCAGGTCCCGCTCGAGACGTGGACGCATGACGTCGCGTTCCTCTACCGCCCGCCATCCCTGGGCCGCATCCCCGCCTGCATCGACGATGTCATCAATTGCTACTACCGGCCCGAGGGCAGCGCGCTGATCCTGGCCGCGGGTGAAGACGAATCGCTGCGCGGTGAGCCACCCGACGCCGAGGACCAGACGCCCACGGACACGTTCCTTGAAAAATTGATCGACCAGATGGTGAAGCGCATTCCCAAGATCGAAGAGAGCGGCCTGCACTCCATCCACGTCGGGCGCGACGGCATCACGCCCGACCAACGCGCCATCTACGGCCCCTCCGGCCTGGACGGTTTTTATCTCGCCTGCGGGTTGAGCGGCACAGGCTTCAAGACCTCACCCGCGGCAGGCGCCAGCCTCGTCGAGCTCATTTTCGACGGCGCGCCGAAAACCGTGGACATTACACCCTTCCGCTTTGAGCGCTTTGCCGAAGGACGACTGCTCGAAGGCGAATACGGGTACGGGCATATTTGGAAATAGATCAACATAACAAGACGCCGGACAATGGAGTCCGGCGTCTTTTGTTTCATGGGTGAAATATATCCTGAATTAGTTTTGGACCACTTTATAAATGCTCACCTGGTCGCTGGCATACACCTGGGTCCAGAGATCGCTGGGCTGATCGAACTTGTTGATGCCATCCCCGGCGTAATAGATCCTTTCCAAAGGACCCACATAAATATATTGCACATTGTAGCGATCCAGGAGCTGTTTCAACTGCGCTGGGTCGGTGCTGGTAAAGATCGCATTCATATCCTGGATGCGCCGGTCCACGATGTCGCCAGGCAGGATCGAGCGCTGTTGTTTCTGGTGCCAGTCCCAGCCGATGATGGTGGGCAGGCCGGTATAGATCGAAACCCGGGAGCCCCAGCGGTAGAGCGGCGTGCTTGCTTCCGCGATCGTGGGGATGCCGCGCACGTTCTGGCGGAGCCACTCCATGGCCTCACGATCTGGATTCAAAGGCACGGGTCGGCCGTCGTCATAATAGGTGGAGGTCATCATATAGACGGTTCCATCCAGGGTGGTTGCCTTGCTGTCGGGAAATCGATCCTGCATGCGGACGGGCGCGGCCGTGAGGGGATACAGGAAGCACGCGGCGAGCAGCAGGCTGAAGGCTGTCCACCAGACGAGGGAGCCGGTGCCGCGGGCAGGCCTGCGGTTCCCTTCATACAGTGCGGCGACTTCCGGAGTCCAGGCTTCGCCCTCCTCCGGTTCGGGAAGGACCGGGCTTTCATAGGTGCGCTCCCCTCGGAACCGGGCAGCCAGCTGAGGCAGGGCCACAGCCGAGGACAATGCCCACAACACCCAGACCTGCAAATAGAATTTGAACACCGTATTCATGCGGCTGATATCGCCCTTGAGGACAATCACCTCCACCATGATGGTGAGAGTTAAGCCCAGCCCGATCATGCACAACAGGAACTGTCGCAACGCACTCGGACGCCTGCTGAACAGTAACAGTGCGCTGAGCAGGATCAGGAACAGGGCCAACCCGATGACAGGCTTGACGATCAGAGCCAGGAGGCTGATCACAAGGGCCGCACTGCTGGCATCCACCGCCAGCCGGTGGGAGGATTGTATGTAAGTGAGATCCTCGAGGTGGGTTTGCAGCCTGGCCGGCTGGCGCCAATAGCGCAGCTTCAATCGAGCCATACGCACCACGGAATTGTGTCCGTACCCGCGCAGGAATTCAATGACTAGATAGGAGGCGATCACGAACAGGAAGAAGCCATGGATCAGCAAATAGGCATATAAAGGGGTTTGCGATCCCTTCCACAGCTCCGCGCCAAAATTGCTGCCTGCATAGTTGCTGTGGAACGGCTGGAAAAACAATCTGCCCGCGATCACAACCACGGCGAATTGAATCACCGCCGTCAGAAGAGCCTCGAAGTCCATTCGACCGCGCTGAGCGCAGGCGCGCAGGATCAAAGCCGCACCGACCAGCAAAATATAGGTGGGGAAATCCCAGGTGTTGATCGTCCAGAGGGCGCCCGTGGTCAGGGCCAGCAAAAGGAGAGTCAGGATCTCCACCGGATCCTTCCACCATACCCTTCGATCCTCCGCCCGGCTGCGAAGCACATTCAGTGCCAGGGCAAGCACCAGCAGGGTAAAGGGGAGCGACATCATATGGGCGTGCAGATCGCCGAAGAGAAAGGTGAAGAAGGGCAGCTCGTTGATCGGTCCTGCTTCGCCCTGGGCCGGAGGAATGACGCGGGTGGCGTTCCAATACCACCATTCCGTGCGGATGCTCGTCAAGTGGTGCTCCATCATCCACTGACTCAAGCCATTCGTAAACTGAGCCAGTTTCATCATGGCGGGTGCATTTCCAGGGACGGTGACCGTGCTCATGTCGCGGACGCCGTTGACGATCAATTTCACCTGGGCAAGGTTCCCGATCACCGCGACGAAAAGAGCGCCGCACAGTGCAGTGATCAGCAGGCGCCTGATGCTGGCCTGGCGGGTCGCTGTAAAGTTAAGCGCCACGACCGCGCCTCCCATGGCGGTCATCGCAAAGAAGGTGGGTACGGCAAGGTTGTAGCCAATATACGGCACGATGCGCGTCAGGTGCAGGAGTGACGCAACCATCACAAAGCCAAAGTAGTAATAATTAATATATCCACCCGTGAACCAGGGATCATAGGATGGGAAATAGGGTGTGCGGGTGATGGCAGTCAGATAGGCCAGGTCCATGGGTTTTTCACCGCCCATGCCGGGATGCCAGAGATCCGGGTTATGGAAGCGGATGAACAACAGGATGCCAAAGAAGAGCCAGAAGCCAAGCTCCTCGGCCACCAGAAGCGGCCAGTTCGCCCGGAGGAACAGCTTCATTTCCTGCCAGCGGTTCCGAACCAGGAGGAAGGAGAGCGCGCCAAAGATGAGCGCCCAAAGCAGGATCAGCCACCAGGTGAACGGAACGATCTTCAAACTGGCGATCAGCCAGCTGCCCCAGGCTAGGATCAGCAGGCCCAGGACTTTGCTCAGGATATAGCCGCGATCCACCAGCCGCTGGAAGATGGTCAGGGTAAAGGGGAGAGCCAGCAGACCGATCAATTCCAGGACGAGGAACCACGCCGGGAGCGGATACCGGCTTCCCCAGCTCCTCTCATTCACTTCAGTGCTGGAACGCTCGGCGACCCGCTGGTAAAGGGCCTCCTGTCTGCCGGTCAGCATTAACTCATTTGGCGCGGCGGTGGCCTGGAGGGGGGTGAGATGCATCACCGATTCCCAGACAATCCCTTCGCTGAGGAGCCGGCGCACTTTTTCCGGATCGAAAGCGGCGGTCTTTTTGAAGACCTGCACGCGTGGATGGTCATATACGCTGAACGATTCTTCTGCGTTTTGATCTGGAATCTGGATGCCAAGAAGCGATGGATAGGAGGTGAATTCCTTGACGCGCTCGTATCCCAGTTTGCCGTTGAACAGCAGCTGATAATAGCGGATCGTCAACGGATAGCGCATCGGCAGGCGCGGGATCGAATCATACAGGCGGTTGCTGGACAGGATGATGTAATCGGCCTCGTTCAGGTTGTCCACCATCCAGTCGAGTTTTTCCGGCGTATCATCCTCGTAATTCTTCATCTCCACAGATTGAAAGAGACCGCCGTCGCCGTAGGAGTTGATTCCATCCACCCCGCCGATGGGCAGCCAGTCATCCCAATGTTCGTTCGCCAGCGTGGAGCCGGCCGGGATGTTCTGCTGGATCCAGCGCGAGGCAGCGATGCGGGTATTGGGATGGTTGTAGATCGAGTTGTAGGCCAGCGCATACAGGAAGGTCCCGACCAGGACCAGGAGAACCAGTGGCAGGACGAGATACGCACTGAATGCGATCCGTCGAACCTTTTCCGCCAGGTGCGTCTCCGGTTGAGCCGCCTGCTCGTCCCGTGCCAGGGCAGCCATGCGTTCCCACAGCCAGAAGACCAGATAAGCTCCGGACAGGATCAGGAACGGGTAGATCGGCAGGAAATACCGCATGAACTTGATGAAGGTGATGGCGTGGTAGACAAAGGTGACACCTACATACGTGACCGGGATCAAATGCTCAAGCTTGCGGTAGCGGATCAGCTCATAGGCAGCCAGGACCAGCCCGGCGAAGCTTGCCAGGCCCAGGGGCAATCCCATGCCCCAGAACAGGATGTTGTAGAGCGGGAAGGCGATCGACCGTCCCGTCCACTGCTGGACCCAGGGAAGATCGGTCTGGCCGGCGGTGATCTTTTGCTGCTCGACAATATCGTCGAGCCATTTTGGATTTAGGGACCAGTTCCAAAAGCCGGGTCCGGCGAATGCGATCGGCTGGAGGATGCGGAAGGTGAGCAGGGCCACTGCAAAGATCGTCAGGGTGCGGGTGAGTGTAAATTCAATGGCGTTCTGAATTTCGTCTCTTTGGGTGCGGCGGTAAAAATCAAACCCGGCAATGACCAGGATCGGCACGACCAGGGTGAAGACGCTGAGCTTCGAGGCAAGCCCGAGACCGAACATGAGGCCGGTCACGACCGAGTCCAGCCAGCGCCCGCTCTCATGGGTACGCAGTAAAAAGTAGATCGTGGCCAGGATGAAAAGGTTGGCGAAGGTATCCACGGCAAAAAAGTGCGAGAGCTGGATGTTCAAAACACTAAAGGCCAGCAGCGTCGCCGCCAGCAGGCCCACCTTGCGGCTGTAAAGCTTTTTCCCGATCAGGAACAAAAGCAGGATCGCGCCCATATCGAACAGGCCGGACATGATCCTCCCGACCTGGGTGATGTTGTCATAATTATTTTTATCCAGGTGAATGGCCACCCATTTGACAATATAAACAGGCAGCATGCCGTAAACGTACAAGCCCATATTCGGGTTGGAATAAGGGCTTAAGGTGGAAACATCCGGGTTGAAATAATCCTTAAAGGTCTCCGGCCATTGAAGGTCGTTCGTTACCGTCGACAGGAAGCGCTCGTCGGGGTGCAGATGATGTCCCTCGTCCCAGTTCAAGCCATTGAAGCGCAGGAACGCTGCCAGGATCAGAACGATCATCAATGCAGCGTACACCACGCCCGGCTGCTCAAGCAGGTCTGATAGCTGCCTGAGACGGGCGGATACATTCCATTTATTGACCTTTTCAGACGAAGAGACATTTACATCAGTGGAACTCATGGAGTTCTCCTTCAAGGTTGGGCGGGGGTGAGGACAGATGGAGGTACAGGACTAAAGGGTTGATCTCCAAATCGCCAGAAGAACCGAAGAGCTGTTCCGCCGCCCTGCTGGAAGTATTCAACTCGAATGGGATGCTCGCCTTCTGACAGCTCCACACTCGTATCGAAGCTGTTGGGCTGGCCCGGTGTGACGCCTTCGCCCACAACATTCCCATCGAGGATCAGCCGGGCACCATCGTCGGCTTCGACGCGGAAGGTATAGACTCCGGGCTCGGTGATCTTCAGCGTACCGGTATAGCGCGCACTG
>JBLNAU010000540.1:0-8064 GCA_050259515.1 Syntrophothermus sp. | reverse complement strand
TCCAGGCATAGTTCGCCTGTTTGATCGCGCTCCAGAACTCATCCATCCGCAGGCCGCGCAGAGCGAGCCAGATAAATACGACACTGATGAGTACCCCAACCCAGAATTGCCATCTTTTCATGCGGTGCATTGTACCAGAGGCCAAAAAGGGTACATCGGGTAAGGTAGACATGTCGCGTCTGGCGTGTTGGTTCGTATGAATCCTTTGAGACTATAATTCTTCTTATGCAACTCAACCAGCCAGCACCCGATTTTCAGCTACCTGACCTGCAGGGCAATCTTCATCGCTTATGTGATTATCGCGGCCGGATCGTGATTGTCAACTTTTGGTCGGCGGAGTGCCCGCATTCCGAGCGGACGGACCGCTCAACAATGGCCTGCCTCGTCCAGTGGGGGCAGGATGTGCAGTTATTGTCGATCGCAGCGAACCGGAATGAATCCGCTCCGTTGGTGGAGGAGGCTGCTCGAACGCGGCGTCTCCCCCTGGTGCTCCTCGATGCGGACCATGCAGTTGCCGACCTGTATGAAGCGGTCACTACCCCGCATTCATTCGTCGTAGACCGTCAGGGGATTTTGCGCTACCGCGGCGCAGTGGACGATGTGACCTTCAGGCAGCGCAAAGCTACCCGCTTTTACCTGGAGGAGGCGGTGGAAGCTTTGCTTACAGATCGCCTGCCCGAGCTGCAGGAGACTCCCGGTTATGGATGCGCCATCGTGCGTGAAATTTGATAGAATCCAATTGTGATCGATACACCTTCACGTATTGCCTTCCTTAAAAAAATCCATCTTTTCCATGGCCTGGAAGAGAGTGAACTCGCGGCGGTGGCGGATCAGCTTGTGGAAACTCCGTACACAACGGGGACAGTCGTCTACGAGCAGAATAAGAAGGCGGATAATTTTTATTTGATACATAAAGGCAGTGTCAGGATCACCAACAGACGGAAGGAAAAAGGAAAGGCCAAGGTACAGGAAAAAGTGATTGCCACGCTGGTAGCCAATGATTACTTCGGCTTCCTGGAACTGATTGATCACAAACCCCGCGCTGGCACGGCTGCGATACTGACCGATGCCGTGCTGCTCAGTCTCTCACGCGAAAATTTTGAGAAGCTGTTGAAGCAATCGCCACAGTTCCGATCCAATCTGGATATTGTGATCGAAAGCCGCCGCCTGGCAAACTCCCTGCAGTTCAGGTGGCTTGCTCCGGATGAGGTGATCTATTTCCTGGCCCGCAAACATCTTGTTGTTCTCATTCGAAGTTTAATCCTGCCCTTCCTGGCCCTGTTCCTTCCAGGCATGCTCCTTTACTTCTGGGTCGGTTTTGCGCATTCCCTCGTCGTCCTGTTTGCGAGTTTGCTCTCTCTGATTTTTATTATCCTTTGGGCGATCTGGCTGGTGATCGACTGGGGGAACGATTATTACATCGTGACGAATCGGCGCGTGGTATGGCTGGAGAAAGTTGTTGCCGTCTACGACAGCCGGCAGGAATCCCCTCTTAACACCATCCTGGCCGTGGCGGTGGAGACCGACCTGCTGGGACGGTCGCTCGACTTCGGCGACGTGGTCATACGGACCTTTGTTGGCAAGGTCATCTTCAGCAAGGTCAGCCATCCCAGGCAGGCGCAGCGCATGATCGAGGAATATTGGAATCGTACCAAGGAGCAGGCAGTTGGGATGGAAAAGGAGGCCATGAAGGATGCCCTGCGTAAAAGACTCGGTCTCTCAGTCGCTCAGCCTCAGCAGGCGGCTCCTTTAAAAAAAGCAGATTTTCCAAAAGAAAAGGGGCTTGGAAGAATCCTGCGCTATTTTGGAGCGGAACGGCTGCGGCTTCGCTACGAACAGGGCGATAGTGTTATCTACCGTAAACATTGGATCGTCCTGATCCAACAGGCATGGATACCGATCCTGGGTCTGCTTCTCATCCTTGGGGCATTCTTCTATCGTCTCTACCAGCTGGCTATTTCTCCGGATGCACTTATTTCCCTGCAAAATGGCCTGACCGTTGATGCCTGGGGTGGGGCCCTCATTATCGCCTTTTTCCCCCTGCTGGGGTGGTTGATTTATCAGATCATCGATTGGAGCAATGACATTTACCAGGTCACCAACGAGCAGATCATTGATTTGGATAAGAAGCCGCTTGGCACACAGACGCGTAATGTCTCCCAGCTGGAAAGTATCCTCGGGACAGAATCCAAGCGGTCTGGCCTATTGGGTGAGATATTCAACGTTGGGAACGTCTATATCACGGTCGGTGGCACAAAGCTTGTCTTCGAGAATGTGATCGACCCAGCCACCGTTCAGTCGGATATTGACCGCCGCCGCATGGCGCAGCAAACCAGGAAAAGAGACAAGGAAACGGCTATCGAGCGCGAGCGCATGGCCGAATGGCTGGCAGCCTACCATCAAAATGCGGATGTATTCCGGAAGGAAGAGAACGACCGGAAACAAAAACCGGAGTAAAATCGGGCATCCGTTAAAAAATTGCGTGGGGCAAAGCCTCGAATGTGAACCTGAGGACAGAGCCAAAGCTTATTAAGTACACAATAAAAGGTAATACTCAAGATGACACTTCGCAAGATTGTAACGCTCCCCGAGCCTGTTTTACGCCGCAAGGCACACCCGGTGAGCAAGTTTGATAAAAACCTCCAAGCCGTGATCGATGACATGGTGGAAACCATGCGGGAAGCGCCGGGCGTGGGCCTTGCAGCGCCTCAGGTTGGACTTTCCGAGCGCCTGATCGTGGTGGAATATTATGAGCGGGAGGAGGATGAGGAGGTTGAAAATGCCCCCAAGAAGGTATGGGCGCTTGTAAACCCCGAGATCATTAAGGCCTCCGAAGAGACCCTGATGGGTGTGGAGGGCTGTCTTTCGATCCCCAATCTGGTCGGGGAAGTGGAGCGCCATGCCATGGTGCAGGTGAAGGGCCTTAACCGCCATGGCAAGCCGGTCAAAGTGAAGGCGGAGGGCTGGCTGGCGCGCATTTTCCAGCACGAGATCGATCATTTGAACGGCGTCCTGTTCACGGACCGCGCCACGCGCGTCTGGCAGCCGCCCCAGGAAGTGGAGACCGAACAGGAAGTCTGATCATGATCACGCTCCGGCGGTTAACCGAACACGATCTTCCACGCCTGCGCCAGATTTGGAAAAAGAACTGGGGCGACGAATATATGGTGATACACGGGGTGGTCTACCGCCCTGAAGATCTGGAGGGATTTATCGCCTATAACGGCCCGGACTGTCTTGGGGAGATCACCTACCTGGTTCATGAGGGTGATTGCGAGATCGTGACCCTGGACAGCGAATGCGAGGGCCAGGGGCTTGGGACCAGACTGATCAACGCAGTTGTGGAGGAAGCTCGCAAGCAGGACTGCCGGCGCGTATTTCTCATTACGACCAATGACAACCTGAATGCTATGGGCTTTTATCAGAAACGCGGCTTTGAAATGGTCAGGATTAATCGCGGTGCCGTGGATGAAGCCAGAAAGATAAAGCCTGGCATCCCTTTGATCGGTATGAATAACATCCCCCTGCGGGATGAGATCGAACTCGAAATTATGTTGAAGGTTTGAAAGTTTAAGGTTGAAAGTCAAATATCAACCTTGAACCTTCAACCTTTGGCCTGCAACATATGTTCTTAAAGCACCTCTCCCTGACAAATTTTCGTAACTTTACCCGCCTGGATGTAGACATTCCTCCGCGGGTTGTCCTGTTGGTGGGAGCAAATGCGCAGGGGAAAACCAGTATTCTCGAAGCGGTTTATTTCCTTGCCGCATTCACATCCTTTCAAACCCATGCCGACCGCCAGATCGTCAATTTTCATGAAGCGAAGAACAATTCGCTTACGGTCACGCGCCTGATCGCGGATTACCAGCGCGGCAAGAGCCGGCATCGGCTGGAGGCCCGGCTCATCCTTGAGCCGATGGGCGTGGTGAACGGGCAGCGCCTGCGCAAGGAAGTACTGCTGGATGGTGTGAAGAGACACGTCAATGAGGTGATCGGCCATTTCAACGCGGTCATCTTTGTTCCTCAGATGTCCCAGATCATCGAGGGCGCGCCGGATGACCGCCGGCGTTATCTCAATCTCGCCCTCGCTCAATCCACTCCCGCCTATGCGCGGGTCTTGAGTGAGTACAGCCAGGCCTTGACCCAGCGAAACGCGCTGCTCAAATTGATGGGCGAGCGTGGCGGCAGCGGTGACCAACTCGAGGTGTGGGATGAAACTCTGTCCCGCCTGGGAGCGCAGATCATCCTGTGGCGCATTGAAGCCGTCCAGCAGCTCGAGCGGCTTGCCTCCCGCGTCCATAACGAGCTGACCCGCGGCTCCGAGATCCTGCGCCTCTCCTACGAGCCTGCCTTTGATCCGCTGCCCAAGCCCACCGGACAACTCGGCCTGAAGATGCCCACCATCCTGGACCGCTCAAGCCTGGGCTTGAAGGAGATCCAGGCCGGTTTTCGCGCCCGGCTGGGGGCACTGCGCAGCGAGGAGATCGGGCGCGGTGTGACAACGATCGGTCCGCACCGCGACGAGCTGCGTTTCCTGACCAATGATATTGACCTGGGCTATTACGGTTCACGCGGGCAGATCCGCACCACGTTGCTGGCGCTCAAGCTTGCTGAAGTGAACTGGATGAAGGAGCGGACGGGGGAGTGGCCGGTGATCCTCCTTGACGAGGTCATGGCCGAGCTGGATACCCGGCGCCGGGCCGACCTGCTGAAATATGTCGGCGAAACGGAGCAGGTGCTGTTTACCACCACCGATCTAAATCTCTTCTCTCCTGAATTTGCCGCGGCCTCGGAGATCTGGCGCGTGGAAAACGGCAGGGTGGAGAAATGAGTCTTTCGGATACTTTCCTTCAATCTGCCATCGACCAGGTCGATTCTCCGGATGTCATCGGGGTTGGAATCGTGGGGAGTTATGCGCGCGGGCAGGAGAATCAATACAGCGATGTGGACTTTGACATCTATGTAAGCCGCCTGCCCGAGAATCCATACGATCGCTATACCCTGCGCTACTGGGACGATAAACTGGTCAGCCTGAAATATACCCTGCTCGAGGACGAACGGGCTGCCTTCACCGACCCACGCCGTGCCATCTGGGCAGTGCCAGGCCTGCGCGGCATGAGGATCCTCCTCGATAAGGATGGCTCGCTTGCAGATCTGCAGCAAAAGGCCAAGGATTTTGACTGGAGCGTACTGCAGCCTGCAGCCAATGAGTTTGCAGGCGAGGAAATCCTGGGCAACGCCGAAGAAGCCCATAAAATATTGAACGGCCTGGTCCGCAGGCATGAATCGACCGTCCTGTATGCCACCTGGGGACTTGTGAAAAACATGCTCGAGGCGGTGGCCGTGCAGCGCGGGATCATGATCATCAGCGAGAACCGCTACTTCGATCTGATCCAGGATGCGGCAGGGCGTGACTCCAAGTGGACGAATGCGTTCCGGACGGCCTGGGGACTGGACCCGGTCTCCTCCCAATACCAGTCGCGCGGCGCGGCGGCATTGCGATTGTACCGGCTCAGCGCAGTGATGTTCGAGCAATGGATTCCCGATAAACACCGTGATGTGGTCAATCATACATTACAGCAGATCAAGGATGCAGGCTACTCATGAACGCTCTTGCAAAACGGGCCATCCAGATCCATGAGCGGTTGATTGAGTTCTATGGAGAGCCGATCTGGCGCAATCCTCTGCCGGCTATTGACGAGCTGGTTTCGACCATTCTCTCCCAGAACACCAACGACATCAATCGCGACCGCGCGTTCAATGCACTGCGCGCGAGATTTAAAACCTGGCACGAAGTGCGCGATGCAGAGGAGATGGATGTGATCAACGCCATCCGTCCCGCCGGGCTTGCCAACCAGAAGGGACCGCGCATCCAGCAGGTTCTGCGCTCGATCACAGAGGAGCGCGGCAACCTGGATCTGTCCTTCCTGGGCGATTTACCTGTGGAGGAAGCGAAGGCCTGGCTGACGAAATTCAACGGTGTCGGTCCCAAGACGGCCGCCATTGTGCTCTGCTTTTCCCTTGGAAAACCTGCCTTCCCTGTCGATACCCACGTCTACCGTGTGACCGGCCGGATCGGTCTCCGCCCTGAGAGGATGACGGTGGAACAGGCGCATCCTCATCTTGAGAGTTTATTCCAGCCCGATACCTATTACGCCGCGCATCTGAACATCATCCGCCTGGGACGCGAAATCTGTAGGGCGCGCAAACCATACTGCGAGAAGTGCCCCATCATCGATCTGTGTGATTATGGCAGAGCGGTATCAGGTATCAAGCAAGAACCTCGTACCTGATTCCTATCGTTGATCCCCATCTCCCTGGATCTTGCCTCTCTCCAGCCGGTCATAAAGCTTGGCGAGATTGTATTCAGCGATTTCGTCCATGGATAGATTTAATTCCGTTGCGACCTGGGCGATGTACCACAGCACGTCACCCAGCTCCGCTTTAAGCGCCTCACGCGTTTCTTCACTGATCTGCCCCCCCTTGTCACGGAACACTTTCTTGATCTTCCCGGCCACTTCTCCTGCTTCATTGACCAGTCCCAGGGCCGGGTAAATCATTGGATGGCCAATGGCCGGATATTTTGCCGTCTTGCGCGATTTGATTTGGTACTCGTTAAAATCCATATCACTTCACTTCCTTTGAAAACCAGATGGTTGCGTATTCTATCCGGAACCCGGCGGACCGGGCAGCTCTCTGCATGGCGAAATTATCCCCGCTCGTTCCCAGGCGTGCGGATGTCATTCCGCGCTCCCTGAGCAGTTTCAACCCGGTCAGCAGCAGGGCCCGGGCCAGCCCCAATCGCTGGAATTCCGGGTGGGTTGAAATGGGGTCTGTAAAGCCAACTCTCTCCTGAGGGTTGACCGAGCAAATGCAGTTCGCGACGATCTGCCCATTGGGTGCCACCACAACCAGGTCCAGCAAGGGATCATATCCGCTCGTGCTCATAATAATGAGCCGGTTTTCGGTCGTCATGTATTCCGTCCCCAGGGCGGCGCGATGCATGGCTGCCACTGCCGCGGCTTCCTCTTTTCCGGTTACGGAACGGACGACAAACCCTGCCGGAAGCTCGGGTTCAGGGAGTGGATCAGAAAGTTCGCGCCGCAGGGTCACGGTTGTTTCCTCCAACTTCCGGAAACCGTGCCGCTGGAGGAATGCCATTCTACTGGTGTGATCTGCCCGGCAGTTTGCCTGGAGGAGGCCCGTCCTGCCCTTTGGCAGTGACCTTCGAACACAGAGCTCTCCCCACTGGATGATTTCCTTTCCGATCAGACCTTCATAACGGTTGTCCATTTCCCAGATGAGGTTGTTATATTCGTCCACATATGCCCAGCCGACCGGGACGTCATCCTCGAGCCACAGCCGTGCATTTTTCCGGACGGTGGCCGAAGCAAAAGCCTCCTCGAGATCCACCTTGTTGGGGAAATCGAGCCTGTGTTCAGGCGGACGAAACCGGGCGATCAGGTCGATGAGGATTGGAAAATCTTTTTTACCCTGATAGCCTCGGTCGCTAAGCTGACTCATCAATGGAGTAATCCTCAGTGTTCGGCGTTGAATGCGGACGCCAGCCCTCTCCACCACTCATCCTTTTCCCCGGGCACGAAGGGAGTGTAGATCGTTAGCCTGTCGGCAATCCCTGCATAGCGTTTCTTCAGCTCATCTGCCAGTTTCGCTTCATCGCAGACAAGGCAAAATTCCTCGAGCATCTCATCGCTGATCAGCGCCGGCATTTCAGCCCATTCGCCCTTTGCTGCGTGAGCAGACAATTTCTCTGCAACACCGGCCCAGCCGTGAAGGTCCATGACGGGACGGTAGGAGGGCGTGGATGCATAGAAGGAGACCTGGGCGCGGGCGAAGTTCAACTCAGCGGGCTCTGTGGCTGCGAAAGCGTTGATCAAAATTGATATATCCTCCCTCTTTCGCCCTTCCTTTGCTGCGCCCTCTTCGATCGCGGGCAGGATCGCCTCGCGTAAATATCGCACGCTGTGAAAGGGATGGGCATGGAATCCATCACACAGCTCGCCGGCCAGTTTTGCCAGGCCTGTGTTGACACCGGCGATGTAG
>JBLNAU010000539.1:0-2982 GCA_050259515.1 Syntrophothermus sp. | reverse complement strand
TGATCCGGCGAAGGAGGGTTGATTCCTTTTTTTCGATCTCGGCATCGCGCGCCTCCCGGGCGGCATCCGCGCAGGCCTTCATAAATTCCGCCTGGCTGATGTCGGGACCCGCAAAGACTTTAAGCGCCTGGTTGGCGCGGGCCTTGACAGACGTCGACCGGTACACCCAGTCGGTGAAATCCTTTTGCAGGGCTGCCATCAGCTTGGTGTCATTCAAGGGTGCGTCGATCGTACCAAACCGGGCGGAGGGGACAGGCGTGGTATCCACGTTTTCCAGCGAAGGCCCTGAATAAATAAACTCCTCCCAACGGACGGAACCTCTGCGCTCCAGGTTGTTCACCAGCACGGTGCGGACGATCTCGCTGTCCACGCCCAGCTTACGGTCGAGGATGCGGACATGGGCCGATCCCAGCAGAGTCGGGCGATAGATCACGCCTTCGCTCATGACTTCCGCAGGCATAAGCTGCCCTGCGGCAGAGAACGCCTCGGGCAGGCTGTAATTTTGCGGCAGGAAATACTCCTTGATCCAGGCCGGGATCGGCGGCTTGGTCTGGCTGCCATCGGTTGGAGTGCGGGGCAACGTGGCGCGCGGGAGCGGAGCAGTCGCCATAACGGTCGCAGGCTTGGGGTCCGGGAGGGAGGCGGTGGGCACCGGCACAGCAATGGGACGATTCGGCTGGGTGTCACTCAGGTCCACCTGCGGCTCGATCCTTTTCGCCGCGCCCGCCAGCTGATTCAGCGCCGGGATCTGCGTCCTCATCAGAGGTCCGGCCAGGAAGTTCATCGTCCAGCGCGTCTGGAAAAGCTGAGGCTGCCCGGCATGGATATTATGCATGACAAAGACACGCTTCCCCAGCGACGAGATCAACTTGTCCATGACCGAACGCGTCACTCCGCTCGAGGCGCTCTCGAGACCATCCAGCAGGCGATTCTTATCCTGCTCGGTCTGCAGCTTGCCGATGAACCAGGTGCCTGCATTGGAAAGAGCCTTGTAGTCCACGTCCACGGGGTTCTGGGTGGCGAGCAGCAATCCCAGGCCGAATGCCCGGGCGCTCTTCAACATCCGCAGCAACGGCTGCTTGGACGGGGGATTGCGCTGAGGAGGCAGGTAACCAAAGATCTCATCCATATAGAGCAGCGCACGCAGCGACGCGGCACCGCTTTGTGTCCGCATCCATGATTCAACGGCCGAAAGTAAGAGCGTGACGAAAAACATCCGCTCGGCATCCGACAGGTGAGCCAGGTAAAAGATATTATGCCGTGGGCGGTTATCCTCCGTGAACAGCATCGACTTGATATCGAGCGACTGTCCCTCGCGCCAGGCTTCAAACGCGGGTGAGGCAAGGATATTGTTTAACGCCATCGCCAGTTCCATGCGATCCTTGGCAGGGAAGAAGGTATTGACCGGAAAAGCGCCAAGCTTTTCAAAGGAAGGGTTTTGGGTCTGCAGGATCAGCTCGGTGAGCTCCAGGTCCTTGCCCTGGCTCCAGTAGTACTCAAAAATGTTAGCCAGGAGAATATGCTCCCGGGAACGGATCGGGTCGATATCTTCGTATCCCACCAACCCCAAAAGAGCAGTCACCGTGCTGGCAATTTTTTCGCGCAGGATCTCCCGATTCTCCTGCCAGTTCAATGCAGGCACGGCCAGCGAGGAGAGCACGCTCACCGGAAGTCCCGCATCGGAGCCCGGCGTATAGATCGCGTATTGAGCCGCGTTTCTCAAAGCGAGCACTTCGTCTTCCGCCATGCCCCACTCCTTCAGGCCTTCGCGCCACGAGGTCGATGCCTCCATGGCAAGCTGATCCAGCGTCTTACCCGCGCGGCGGGCCATTTCGGGATCGATCCAGGGCTGGAAATCCTGAGGGGCAAGCTCCGGGAAGTGCAATAATAGGTTCGTAAGATCGCCCTTGATATCGACAATGATGGCTGGGATTCCCGCAAGTGCCGCCTCTTCCAGCAATGCGATGCACAGGCCCGTCTTGCCCGAGCCGGTCATGCCGGTGACGACCGCGTGGGTGGTCAGGTCAGCAGGGTCATAAAAAACTTTTTCAGTTGTGGTGGTCTTGGTAATGGGGTCGTAGGCGCGTCCGAGATAAAAATGCGAGCCGGTCATAAATACTCCTAAATCCTCATGATTGCCCCTTTCCCATCAGGAGAGGGGCCACGGGCGAATGGAATTAGAACGAACGTGCTAGGTACTAAATTTACTCCATTTCAAAGCTTCTTACAAGTCGGGGAAATTCCATAAAACCCATATTCATTTTTCGAGAGAAAGCGGGCAGCCTGGAGCGTTTGTCCGGCTTTTATGACAAACGATGGATGCCACCTCTAGAAATTGAAATGTATTGCATACTGTATCAATATTTACACAAGACTGACGCGACTTTAGTCTTACAAACGCTAGCCATGGATCTCCCCTATTTGCATGAAAAAGCCGGCCCTTTGATCCGGGTCGGCTTTGTTTCCCTTTTTTGAGATGTTCTGGCTAAAACCTGTGACAATCCGTAGCTGAAACCTTAGGATTGGGATGCAGCCTGTCTAATCGTCACCGCCCCCGCCCGAGCTGCCGCTTCCACTACTGGTATCGCTTCCGCCGCCACTACCACCGCTGCTGCCACTATCATCACTCCCGCTGCTGTTACTTCCACTTTGACCGGAGCCTCCACTGCTTTCCGAGCTGCCGCCCGAAGTGGAGCTCCCACTCTGATCCTCGGAGCTGGCGCTTTGGAATTCCATTTTGGTCACGATGAACGCACCCTTCGCATCATAGTAGCCTTCCACTTTTACCTCTGCGCCAACCTTGGGCGTACCCTTGACCTCCGCACTGGCAAAGTCCATCGTTTGGCCGTTCACGACCGCGACGCTTCCGCTGAGCGACTCGACCCTGCCATCCAGGGAGGAGGAGTCGGCGCTTGCGTTCTCTTCAGGCGCCTGGGTTTCCTGTTCCTGAGCGAGCTGGCTCTCCGACCCATTCTTGGATTT
>JBLNAU010000538.1:0-3885 GCA_050259515.1 Syntrophothermus sp. | reverse complement strand
AGGATCGGCGTCGATCGCCAGGATGCTGCCCGGCTGGTTTTGAGCCAGATATTTAATGACCATTCCGGCAATGGTGGTTTTCCCCACACCGCCTTTGCCGGCGAGAGCAATTGTGACTGTCATTCCAACACCTCTTCATTGGCTAAAACGAAAATTCAGCTGTAGATCTGCCAGTTTATAGAGCTGTTTTAACGACCTCGTTGTGTCTGTAAAGGTCTGCAACTTGATCCATCCTTATTCTACGATTCGGATGTACCCAGGAATAGTGACAGATTTCCTCCATTTATCTACTCTCGAAGGCAGCAGGGGAAAGAGGCTGGGAGTTAGCCCAAAAAAAGAATGATGTCATCTGTCGGATAGCGACAAAAGACACTAGTAATCTCCAGGCAGCAGTCTACAATAGGATTATGGAGCGGATCTGTGCAGAATTTGATATCTCCAATCCGCCGGAACAAACAGCCCATTAGAGAACGACCGAGACTGATCGATCTAGCTATTCTCGCCGATCCCTTTCGGAACCATTAGAAACCATCATGCCCATTTTTACACCTGGTCGACGCTGGCAGCCGGCATATTCCCCCTTCAAAAAAGAGCCCTTCAGTCACCGGCTGATGGAGGACCTGGAATATATCCTCAAGGGTCCACTATTCGGCTGCCGGATGTGTGGGAACTGCATGCTGCAGGAAACCGCCTTCATCTGTCCAATGGAATGCCCCAAGGGCCTGCGTAATGGTCCGTGCGGCGGATCGACGCCCGAACATTGTTACGTGGACAAGTCCCGCCCCTGTATCTGGTACAAGATCTACGAGCGTGCCCACAAGATGGGGCGGCAGGAAAAACTGCTGGAAGTCCTTCCACCGTTGGATTGGGAGAAGGTTGGGACAGAGACCTGGAAGGATGTGCTCGATACCGTTCGCAAGAATGGAACCGGTAAGGTGGTCAAGAGCCTTCTCCTTGACCAGGGCGAAAGACGCTACAAGACCTGGGATTTGGTCTTCCGCACCGTCCGCCAGCCGGACTGGTGGCAGGGGGATGACCGCTATCACGCTCCCGCGTACACCGAACCGGTCTCGAAGTTAGAGAAGGCCTTCAAGGCGGGGGAGTTCGTTGTCGCCTGTGAGATCGCGCCTCCGCTGAGCATGTCCACCAAAAAGCTGGTTGAGAATATTCTTCTCGTCAAACCCTATGTGACGGCCATCAACTTCACCGATAATGCCTCCGCCACGCCGCGCATGACCTCCTGGGCCTGCAGCAAGTTTGCCATCGAAAATGGGGCCGAGCCTGTCATGCAGATCGCCGCTCGCGACCGGACCCGTGCCGGTCTGCAGGGTGAGATCCTGGGCGCCACGGCCATGGGAGTGCGGAATGTATTGTGTGTGACCGGCGACAGCGCGGCGCTGGCCCCTCAGCCGCGCGGACGCATGGACATCAACGATATGGACGCCATCCAGATGATCTGGATCCTGCGCAGAATGCGCGATGAGGGTCACTATCTCGATGGCCGCGAGATCAAAGTCCCACCCAAGTTCTTCCTCGGAGCGGCCGCCTCGCCCTTTGCCTCTGACCCGAAGTTCCAGGCACTGCGCGAGCACAAGAAAGTGAATGCGGGGGCGCAGTTCTTCCAGACCAACCTGGTCTATGATCCCGACCGCATGGAGATCTGGCTCAACGAGATTGCCAGGCGCGGCATCCTGGACAAGATCTACATCATGATCGGCATCACGCCGCTCAAGAGCGCCAAAATGACACACTATATGACCCAGGTCCCCGGTGTGTGCGTGCCGGATGCGATCGTCAGGCGCATGGACGATGCGCAGGAAAAAGGCGGTCCGCAGGGTGCTCAGGAGGAGGGTGTCCGGATTGCACTTGAGCTGATCGAGAGGATCAAGGGCAAACAGGGCATCCACGGGCTGCACATCATGCCGGTGGGCTGGGAGGAGATCGTTCCACGGATTGTTACGGAAGCAGGCTTATTACCGAAAGGATTCGTTAAGCCTGAGTTTGAAAAAGTACCTGTCTAGTTTATGAAGTGACAATCCGAAGATTGTCACTTTTGCCTTGTGCCAAAGGATGCAGAACGGGCTGATCATACTCCGGCAAAAATCCTTATAAAGGATGGGACCGGAGACCAAAAAACTCTATCCAAATATGAAAGGAGGAGAGTATGAACGTTGACGAACTGCTTGCCAGGGCCAAAAAACCCTCAGCAGACGCCATGAGATTGCATCCATTCTATCGGGGGAAAATCGAGACCGCGCTCAAATGTACTGTGCACAGCTTCAACGACTTTGCCATCTGGTATACGCCAGGCGTGGCCGCGCCATGCAAAGCGATCGAAGCCGATCCTGAGCTGGTGTATGAATACACCAACAAATGGAATACCGTCATTGTAGTAAGCGATGGAACCCGCGTGCTGGGCTTGGGCGATATCGGTCCCAAGGCGGGCCTGCCTGTCATGGAGGGCAAGGCACTGCTCTACAAATATCTGGGAGGGGTGGATGCAGTGCCGATCATGCTCGACACAAAGGATCCGGATGCCATCATCAATACCGTCCTGATGCTGCAGCCCGGGTTCGGCGGGGTGAACCTGGAGGATATCGCCCAGCCAAAATGTTTCTACATCCTGGATACGCTGCGCGAAAAAGCGGATATCCCGGTCTGGCATGATGACCAGCAGGGGACTGCGACAGTCACGCTGGCTGGCCTGATCAACGCGCTCAAATTTGTTGGCAAGAAGATGAGCGAGGTCAAGATCGCGTTTATTGGGTCGGGTGCTTCCAATGTGGCCTGTTCGCGTCTCATCTTCGGCTGGGGCGCTGACCCTGCAAAGTGTTTCATGGTCGATACCAAGGGCATCCTGGGCAAACATCGCAGGGACCTTGAAATGCGCAAGGCTGAGTTTAAGGATAAATGGAAGCTGTGCAACATCACCAACGAGGAAGGCCGCGAAGGCGATATCCCTGATGCGATAAAGGGCGTGGATGTGGTGATCGCGCTTTCCAAATCCGGCCCGGGTGTCATCCTGCCGGAGTGGATCAAAACGATGAACAAGGACGCGATCGTCTTTGCATGTGCCAACCCGGTCCCGGAGATCTGGCCATGGGAGGCAAAGGAAGCGGGTGCTGCCGTCGTGGCAACCGGCCGCTCCGATTTCCCCAACCAGGTCAACAATTCGCTCGGCTTTCCGGGTATCTTCCGCGGCACGCTCGACGTCCGCGCCCGGACCATCACCGACACGATGTGCTTTGCTGCAGCAAATGCCCTGGCCGATCACGTGGGCGACAAACTGGATGCGGATCATATCCTGCCGAACATGGATGACTGGGAAGTCTTCCCGCGCGAAGCGGCCGCGGTCGCGATGAAAGCCCAGGATGAAGGGCTGGCGAAACTCCCAACCACCTACGAGCAGGAATTTGAGCGGGCGAGCAAAATCATCAAGCGCTCGCGCGGTCTGACCCAGATGATGATGGACGAACACTTTATTGCCGAGCCGCCTCCGGATGAGAATCAGCACGATATCGACCTGGAAACCATCAAGTCCGCCTATTAGACAGGAAAGGAGCACGATATGTACGATTTGATCATCGTCGGCGGGGGTCCTGCGGGCCTGACCGCTGCGATTTACGCGATCCGCAAGCGTCTCAACGTCCTGGTTCTTTCCAAGGATCTGGGCGGCAAGACCAACTACCGCCTTTCACTGCCCTGGATCGAGGACTACCAGATCATCCGCGGGTTGGATATCGTCAACAAGTTTCGCAACGAGCTGGAGTATCTGGATTTTGCCCGCCACCTGGAGGCCGTGGAAACGGTCGGGAAGGTGGATGACTATTTTGTGATTACCACGAAGGGCGGCGCAACATTGGAAGCCAGGGCTGTAATCATCGC
>JBLNAU010000537.1:0-6968 GCA_050259515.1 Syntrophothermus sp. | reverse complement strand
CTCCCTGGAATGCCTGGGCGTATGGCGGGTCAGAATGAAAACTTCATGGTTATGCTGCCTCAGTTGATTTGCCAGGGCAGTTCCGATGAAGCCCGACCCGCCCGCGATCAAGATGTTCATTCTCCTCCTATCCGTGCCTTAGGGTTAAGCACCGAATGAGCCGCGAAGAATAAATTTAGCACATTTGTTCGGTTTGTCAAGTAGGCGATGGACCGGTCAGTGACAATTTCATGACATGAAGATGAGTCTTTTTTCCGAATTCAGACAATCAGCAGTATAATCCTGCCTGTTGTGGAGGCAGAGTGATGCACGAACCTGTGCTGGTGCTCAATGCCAATTTTGAACCGATCAACGTTTGTACCACGCGAAGGGCAGTCAGCCTGCTCCTGGCAGGCAAGGCGGACATGGTGGTGAATGGACGTGGACACGTTCGGACGGTAAAGCAGTTGCTACCACGACCTTCGGTCATCCGACTGGAGGCTCAGGTTCATCGTCCGCGTCCACACATCAAGCTAACCCGCCGCGAGGTATTTCGCAGGGATAATTATACCTGCCAGTATTGCGGCAAAATAGAAGGCAGCCTGACCGTGGATCATGTCATTCCACGCCACATGGGCGGCCAGCACATTTGGACGAATGTTGTCGCTGCCTGTCCGCACTGCAATCACCGGAAGGGTGGGCGGATGGTCCATGAGGCTCACATGCGCCTGCTACACCTTCCCAAGGAACCGCCGGCCAACGCAGCCTATATTTTCGGCAGACATTTACAGGAATACCAGGAGTGGGAACCGTATATCAACGGCTGGTAAGATCGTACCTATAAAAACTCCCCTCGGTTGAGGGGAGTTTTTATACGTCAATTGTCATAAAATCTGTTGCGACGATGATCTGGCCCTTATAGGTTTTCCCCGCCTCGGCCACCAGATTTCCATTTGAAAACCGGCCCGTCGGATAATGGATGAGGTAAAGTTTCCCGACCTCGGCCCGGGTTGCAATTTCACCGGCCTGCTCCGCCGAAGAGTGGCCATAACTCGCCCCGCCCGCCTCGTGAATGAGAATATCCGCCCCACCAGCCAGATGGACCGTCTGCTCGCAAGGCTCGGTATCACAGGAATATGCCAGGACCTTATCTGGTATTTTGCATTCCACCCGCAGACCAATCGTCGGGATCATATGATGAACGGGTGAGGAATAGATCTTGAATTCTTCTGAATCCATTACAAATGCCATCTCTTTTTCAGGCAGTCTGTAAAAACCAACTGGAAAGAAGTTTGGCCATTCCGACCAGCCGTAAAATCCCATCAATCCTTCCAGCCGATCCAGCGTATAGTGCAGTCCGTATATGTTGAGTGGCTTGGTTCTTCCCATCAACCACATATCCATCAGAAGCAGGGGCACGCCTGAAACATGGTCGGGATGGAAGTGGGTGATTACAATATCCGTCAGGTCATCCATGTTCACGCCTGCCTGCTCAAGCCGCACAACCGGGTTGCTTACACAATCGACAAGGATGGTGCGTTTCTTGCCGATGATCACCATGTGAGTGTTCTCATGGTCTTTGGAGGGCACTGCATTCGATGAACCAAGGATTATGACTTTAGGCATTGGACACTCAGGTTTAGAGATATGGAAACGCCAGCTTGATCAATTGCGGAGTAACATAGACCTCAATTACGGCAGCCACAGCCAGGAGAGGCAGGACCAATCCGATAAACACGCGGAACCAGTCAGCCAGGGAGACCAGCAGGACCTCTCCCAGGCTTTTTTCGGTTTGGGGTGTTACAAGCTGTGCGCCCACCTTGAACATGGCAGCCGTTGCCAGGAACACGGCGGTCAACTCGAAAATCCCATGGGGAAGTACACCTGCGATAAAAGTAAGCAAGGGTGAAAAACCGACGAGGCTGGCTGCACCCATCACGCCACCCACCAGGCCAATATTACCAATGAACAGCGTCAATCCCAATGTGGAAAAGGACAGTAATCCAAGCAGGAGGAATGCAACCGTTGTGCGGGCGTTATGCAAGAACAGGATCGGTGCCGGCAAGCGCTGACTCATGCTATCCAGATCGGTCAGGTTATCTGCCACAAAAGTACGGATGTTGGTCACACGCTCGGGAGTCAGGCTGATGTGCGCAGGTACATATTCGACCACCCACAGATAGCTGGCAATCCCTGCCACAAGTGCCAAAACCAGGATGATGATCAGAGGCTGGCGAAGCTCGCGCACGGTTTCCGGGATTTCATGACGATACCAATCGGAAATGGACTTTGCGTTCCCGACAAAGCGGTCCCGGAATCTTCGCCAGGTCAGTTTGAAATTAAGAGTATCGATCTCACGCCCCAGTAGATACTCACGATGGAAATGAGCAAGTCCCAGCCGCACCAGCAGCAGGGCTAAAAGAGTCACGGCTATGATGGCGAGCCAGAGCACATCCTCGTTCCCCCAGAAGATCAGAATGGTCTCCGCCTGCAGCAGGAAGGCTACCGGCACAATGACAAAGGAGGCAAGCAAACTGGCTGCACGGACCGAAGTCGCCTGGACGGAGATCACGATTGCCGCGCTGACCATGAAAACCGCGTGGGCAAAGGTGAGCAGCAGAATCAAGGTCAGCATATAGGCGCTTGGGAATTGAACATCGCGGCGTGCCAGCAGGATCAGATAGGCTGCGATGGATCCGTAACTAAAGATCAAGGGTGTGGCAACACCCACCAGAAGCTTTCCCAAATAGAGATGGCTGTCTTCGAGAGGGGAGCTCAGCAGAGGCTCGATCGTGCCTCGCTCCTTTTCGCCGACAAAGGATTCGAGCGCTACAACCAAAGTAAAAGCAAGCGGGAAGAAACCGATCACGAGCACGACAAAAGGTATCAGGTTATCCAGGATCAGCTCGCCGCCATAGCGGTTCATGAAACCAATGGCCTGCCGGGTTGTGCTGTCTGCAATAAACGGAAAGATGGATACCAGCACCAGCATCGGTACCACGATGCGCCAGTCACGAACTTGATCGATCACCTCTCGGCGTGCCACCAGCCAGATCGCTGCAAAATTACGCCGCATAATGAATCCCCTGTGCATCCGCCATGGTCTTCAGATAAACATGCTCGAGCCTGCGTGGAACCTCCTGCAGGGACACGAGCGGTGCGTTGTGATTAGTTAGTGTGTTTACCAGTAAAGGATTTGCAGTCTGAGGCGCCTCCACGCGGAACCGTAAGCGGGTCCCGTTGCTGGAGGAAAGGGTCACACCCGGTGGGAGGGGCAAATCCCCGGCGTCAAAATCCCTGGCGAAGATCGCCTCGTATTCCACAGGGCCAAGCACCCGGCGCTTTAATTCATCCAGGGTCCCGCTTAGCAGGACCCGGCCTCGATAGATAATGGCGATGCGGTCTGCCAGCGCTTCCGCTTCGGCCAGATTGTGGGTACAGATGATGATCGTCCGCTGCGAGGAACGGAGGCGTTCAATCTCATCGCGTACCAGCCGGGCGGATTCAGGATCCATGGCCGAGGTTGGCTCATCCAGCAAAAGAACCGACGGATCGTGAATCAGGGAGCGCGCCAGGGCAAGTTTTTGCTTCATTCCCTTGGAATACTCCCCACAGCGCCGCCGGGCAGCCTCCGTCAGGCCAAAGTAATCCAGCAGATAGATACTGCGTGATTTCCTTGCCTGGGCATCCAGGCCATACACCTTCCCGAAATAATCCAGATATTCTTCCCCAGACATGCGCATGTACAAACCGTGTTGTTCCGTTAAAACCCCGACATTGGAACGGACTTCCCGCGGATTTTTTGTTACATCAAAGCCCGCCACACGCGCCCACCCACGAGTGGGTGTCAGAAGCGAAGTCAACATGCGGACCGTGGTTGTCTTACCCGCCCCATTCTGCCCCAATAAAGCCAAAATCTGACCGGGTTGCACGGTCAGAGTTACCCCATCCACAGCCCAAAAACTGTTATTAAATTGTTTACTCAGATCATTCGTCTCAATCATTCTTTACCTGCCGCTGGAAACAGCCCCAGCATAGCATATACGTTTAAAGGGTCAATAAGACAACAGTCCTCACACCGGATCGGATACAGCGGATGGGCGATGCCGCAGAAAAAGGGCAACGGCAGCCGAAACTGCAATCACTGCCATAACGATCTGGTTGATATCGAAACCCCCGACAAATGGTTTGTCTAGCCGTAAGAAGTCCAGGAGAAAACGACCGGTCGGGTAAATGACCAGGTACGTCAGGAAGATATCGCCATCCTTCAAGCGATCCCGGTACTTCCCGGACATCCATAGAAGGATGAACATGTTTGCCAGGTTCCAGAGTGACTCGTACAAAAACAGGGGATGATAATAGGACACATTCTCATACCCGGGCAACCGGTGCTGTGGATCGATGTAAAGCTTCCAGGGGAGGCTGGTTGGGGCGCCATATAATTCCTGGTTGACATAGTTTCCCCAGCGCCCAATGGCCTGGCCAAACGCCAAGGCTGGAGAAGCAATATCCACCCAGTGAAGGAAATTCAAGTCATGGCGACGCGCGTAAAAATACATGACGATCAATCCGCCGATCACCGCACCCGGGATCCCCAGGCCGCCCTTACGGATGTTCAATGCATCCAGCGGATGAGTAAAGTACCAGCCGGCAGTTACGCCCGATGTGGGTGTGGGTGTAAGTATATGCCACAGCCGTGCACCGATAATGCCGCCGATCAGCAGGTAGATCATCAGGTCCCAGACAATATCCGGTGAATAACCCTTGCGCTTTGCCTGATGGGTCGCCAGATAGGCCCCCGCGACGGCACCAAGCATCAGGATGATCCCGTAAAATCGAATCTCGAACGTTCCGATAAAAAATCCTTCTGGCAACTTATCTCTCCAAATTATTTATGCAGTTTGGCATGGAACTGGGCACGTACATGCCAGATTCTTTGCAGGGCAGTGATATTGGCAAAAACAGCAATGATCGCCAGTCCGATATATATGAAGCTGGGAATCCAGTACGTCAATACCAGCGACGGGGCGATGACAAGATATCTTTCTGCCCGTGAAAGGATGCCAATCTTGGCCGTATAGCCCAGCGTTTCTGCCCGTGCCTTAACATAGGAAACCAGCACAGAGCCCGCTGCTGCAGTGTACGTGATCAGCCCCCCGATCGGGTTCCCAATGCTCAGGAAGTAATAGAGCAAGCCGCCATAGATGATCAACTCAGAATAGCGGTCGCTGACCGAGTCGACGAACGCGCCAAAATCACTGGATTCGCCGCGCAGGCGCGCCATGGTCCCATCCAGCGCGTCGATGGGGGTCATCAGGAGGACAAGCAAACCTCCGACCAAAAAATTTCCCTGTGAAAGAAAGATGGCACCGACAGTATTCCCCGCCAGGCCAATCATTGTCATCAAGTTCGGAGTAAATCCGAGGCGATTGAAAAGTCTACCGAGAGGATCGAGCACCCATTTGAACCATAATCGCAAATAGTCGGTGAAGGTTTTTTTTTGCACCATGTTGGTCAAGACGTTCTCCCTTGTTTTTTCTTTACTCATTCAACATGGCAATCATAACAGGAAAACGGCTGATTGATTAAGCCCCATGGAACGGTTTAAGCTTCCTCCTGCATCTCATCTTCATCCAGGGGACCCAATAGAACATCCCGCTCTTTACCACCTCCCTGCGATGGACCCACGACGCCTAAATCTTCCAGTTGATCGAGCAGGCGCGCGGCCCGCGGATAACCGATCCGTAACCGCCTTTGCAGCAGGGAGGCGGATGCACGCTGGCTCTGGCGAACGATGGAGGTGGCTTTTGCGATCAAATCCTCATCTTCGTTTTCTTCGGGTTCGGTCAGCAGTTTTTCCCAGGGCGGCAGATCCTTGGAAACTTCTGCATTCTTCTGCCAGTGGGCAATAATGCGTTCGATTTCCATATCGGTGATCATCACACCCTGGGAGCGGATGGGTGTTCCCATCTCAGGATTCAGGAAAAGCATGTCTCCGCGCCCCAGCAGGCTCTCCGCCCCGGTGGTATCCAGGATAACACGGCTGTCCACACCGGACGCCACAGCAAAAGCCATGCGGGCCGGAAAGTTTGCCTTGATCAGGCCGGTCACAACATCGGTGGAGGGCCGTTGGGTGGCAACGATCAAGTGAATGCCCGTCGCGCGCGCCATCTGCGCCAGGCGGACGAGATTATGCTCCGTCTGGTCAGGCGCCGACATCATCAGGTCGGCCAGCTCATCGATCAGGACCACGATGCGTGGCAGTGGATCACCATCCTTTTTCTTTGAGAGCCGACGATTATAGGCATCCAGGTCACGAGCACGCCCAGCTTCGAGCAGGCGGTAGCGATGTTCCATCTCCACCACCACCCAGCGCAAAACGCCCAGGATGCGATCGATGTTGGTCTCCACCTTGCCATATAAATGCGGCAGGC
Source organism: Syntrophothermus sp. (assembly GCA_050259515.1). GTDB lineage: Bacteria > Chloroflexota > Anaerolineae > Anaerolineales > Villigracilaceae > Defluviilinea. The sequence continues at coordinate 555 of JBLNAU010000537.1, read as the reverse complement.
CGTTGAACCGCAACAATTCCACCATCTTGGAGTCGATCATGACCATGCGCAGGTCTTCCGGCGAATTATTCATCGCCAGACAGGCCGCGATGGCAGTAATACAAACCGATTTGCCCGACCCGGTCGCACCAGCGATCAACAGGTGCGGCATACGGGCCAGGTCCGCGACCACGGGCTGACCGGAAACATCACGACCCAATGCCATGGCCAGAGGCTTTCCAATTTTGTGGAAGGCATCGGTCTCCAGAATGGACCGCATCCGTACGAGCGAGGTATGTGTATTTGGGACTTCAATTCCCACGTAAGGCTTGCCCGGTACCGGGGCTTCAATCCTCAACCGTTCGGCAGACAGGGCAAGAGCCAGATCCTTTTGCAGGGAAGCGATCTGTGCAACCCGAACCTTGATCTGCTGAGCCTCCTCTTCCGTCGAGCCGGCCCGCTTCATGAATCCAGGCTGGACTGCGAACTGGGTAACGGTGGGGCCAACCCGAAACCCGATCACAGTGGCCACAATTCCGAATTCGGCCAGGGTCTTTTCAATCATGCCCGCAGTCT
>JBLNAU010000536.1:0-3245 GCA_050259515.1 Syntrophothermus sp. | reverse complement strand
TGCGATCCGCGCCATGTAAGCCAGCATTTTTGAATGAACCCGTGCGAAGGTTTTAAACCTTCGCACTTTTTTATGCCGCATCCAGGGCCTGCTTGAGATCCTCGAGCAGGTCCTCCTTATTTTCGATCCCCACGGATAATCTGACCAGGCCGGGATCCACCTCCATCTGCGAACCGGCCACGGAGAGGTGGGTCATCGCCGCCGGCAGCTCGATCAGCGACTCGACGCCGCCCAGGGACTCTGCCAGCGCAAAGATCCGGGTGTTTTCCACCACCTTGACTGCCGCCTCCCGTCCGCCTTTCATGATCAGGGAGATCATCCCGCCGCCGTTCTTCATCTGCTGCCTGGCAATTTTTTGCTGAGGATGGCTGTCATGGAAGGGATACAGGATCTGCCCAACCTGGGGGTGTTCCTCCAGCAGCTCAACAATGGCCAGGGCATTTTCAAAATGCCGATCCATGCGCAAGGGCAGGGTTTTGATGCCGCGCAAAACAAGGAAGGAGTCCATCGGGCCGATCACAGCTCCGACCGCGTTTTGAAGGAAATATAATCTTTCAGCGATCTCCGGGTCCTTGACGATCACCGCGCCGCCGACCACATCCGAATGGCCGCCCAGATACTTGGTCATCGAATGGACGACCATATCCGCACCCAGCTCCAGCGGACGCTGGAGATAGGGCGTTGCAAAGGTATTATCCACCACCAGCAGGGGATGATTGGGATGCGCATGGACGATCTCAGCCACGGCACGAATGTCGGTGACTCGCAGCAGGGGATTGGTAGGTGTCTCCAGCCAGACGAGATGCGTCGATGGTGTGAGCGCATCGGCGACCGATTCGGGATCGGTGGTATCGGCAAAGGTAAAATCAAGCTGGAAGCGCCGCAGCACTTTGTCGAACAGGCGGAACGTCCCGCCGTAGACATCGTTCCCGGCCAGCACATGATCGCCTGCATTCAGCAGGCGGAGCACGGTATCAGTCGCGGCGAGGCCGGAGGCGAATGCCAGGCCGAAGCTGCCACCTTCGAGAGCTGCCAGGCAATCCTGCAGGGCTTTGCGGGTCGGGTTCATCGTTCGCGAATATTCATATCCCTGACGAGGCCGGCCCACGCCGTCCTGCATATAGGTGGAGGTTAGATACACAGGCGTCATCACTGCCCCATTGTTGGGGTCGGGTTCCTGTCCTGCATGGATGGCCAAGGTCTCAAATCTCATTTTTTTGCTCCTGTAATTTTTGGTCCGCAGTAGTCGTCATTAACTTGGTATTCATAAACATTATAAGAGGAAATATGACGAAAACAATTTTGGCAGTGCTGGCACACCCGGACGATGAATCATTTGGACTGGGTGGCACGCTCGCCCTGTATGCCCAGAAGGGATATGACACATATTATGTCTGTGCGACGCGTGGGGAGGCAGGCACGGTCGATCCGGAGCATTTGAATGGCTACAAGGATACGGCTGAGCTGCGCACCGAGGAGCTAATGCGGGCTGCAAAGCACCTTGGGCTGAAAGGAGTATTCTTTCTTGGCTACCGCGACTCGGGCATGCCGGGCTCGGAGGATAACAGGCATCCGGATGCACAGATCAACCACTCGGTCGATGAAGTCGCGGGACGGATCGTTAAATACATCCGTGAGCTCAAGCCGGATGTTGTGCTGACCTTTGACCCGATCGGCGGATATAAGCATCCCGATCATATCCACGTACACCAGGCGACCAAGCTGGCCTTTGAGCGGGCGGATGATCCTTCCTTCCACCCGGAGGCGGGCGCGCCGTTCAAGCCGCAGGCGCTGTATTACCAGGTGTTCCCACGCGGGTTCCTCAAGTGGATGACCCGCCTCATGCCGCTGGTTGGCAAGGACCCGCGCAAATGGGGACGCAATGGCGATATTGACCTCAAGGACCTGGCCGAGGTCCATTTCCCGGTCCATGTGCGGCTCGATATCAGCCCGGTGGCGGAGATCAAGCGCGAGGCAGGCGCCCAGCATGTTTCGCAGGGAGGCGTTGGGATGCGCCAGGGACTGATGGGTCTCGTCACACGCATGCTGGGCGAGAAGGAGGAATTCATGCGCGCTTATCCTCCCGTCTCGGATGGGAAATACAAGGTGTCCCGGGACCTGTTTGACAATATCAGCTCGACCGGGTCATGATGCAATCAGGGTTTTCTGCAGATCATCCACACCAGGGCAAGGCGGTCTTTGCGACAGGTGCCTCTCTTCAGGACGCGCAGGCAGCCATGCTTATGATCCATGGCCGCGGCGCGAGCGCCCAGGACATCCTCTCGCTTGCAAATGAATTCGAGCAGCCTGGCTTTGCCTACCTGGCTCCGCAAGCGGCTGGAAATACCTGGTATCCGAATCGGTTCATGGCACCCATCGAGCAGAATGAACCCTGGCTGACTTCCGCTCTCAGTGTGGTGGGGGATCTTTTTTCTTATATCACCAATGCTGGCATCCCTGCAGAGCAGGTCATGCTCCTGGGATTCTCGCAGGGTGCCTGCCTGGCGTTGGAGTTTGCGGCCCGCAACGCCCGCCGGTATGGTGGAGTTGTCGGTCTCAGCGGCGCGTTGATCGGTCCGGAGGCTGTAACGAGAAACACCGAAGGGTCTCTGGCGGGTACGCCCGTCTTCCTGGGATGTAGTGATGTTGATCCACATATTCCGCGTGCCCGCGTGGCCCACGCTGCCAGACAACTGAAAGAATTGGGAGGAGAGGTAACTGAGCGGATCTATCCAAACCTGGGACATGCGGTCAACAGGGATGAGATCGAATTCGTCCAGAGGATGATGCAGGCTCTGACCGGGTGACCAACCCCGGAAATGGGTAAAGAAATTTTCAATTCAATCCAATAATCATCGCTAGGTTATTCATTCAGACAGGATCGCCGGGAACCAAAATGGCGGTCCTGCCGTTTAATGTTAGTGGCATAAAACATGCTAAAATGTTTACACTGGTTCGGGAAAGTAGCCATTGAATTGGGTTATTTGTACAACTTCCACCAAAAACATATCACAAGCCCATGACTGACATCCCTTTTGAAAAACAACCGGCCCGTCGATTTGACTTTTCACGGGTTCCCGCGGTCTTGACAAGGCCGCGCAAGACATTTGCAGAGATGGCCGCTGAAGCCAGAGCCACCTGGCTAACTCCCATGCTCATTTTGTCTTTGACCGTGCTTCTCGTGGTCCTTGTATCGGGTTACCTGAAAACGCATGCTGCCATGATGGGCGAGGTCAGCATGCCGC
>JBLNAU010000535.1:0-2831 GCA_050259515.1 Syntrophothermus sp. | reverse complement strand
TCTGCTGCAGCAGGCCGACCTGACCGTCCAGCCCCACGGAGGGATCAAGCATGTCGCATGTCCCATTGATCAACGCGGTCATGGCAGTATCGGCATCCGGCTGGAAGAGGAAGGTTAACTCGTCGAATTTCGGCAGTCCGCTGGAGGCCAGGAAATAGTTCAAATTCTTTACAAGATGAACGTATTCCCCGGCTTTCCATTCATCGATGATGTAGGGTCCCCAGCCGACCGGCAGACGGGAGGAGATTTCCAGCTGCTGCAGATCCTTTGCCGAAGATTCAGACCAGGCATGCTGCGGCAGGGGCATCCAGAAATTTGTATAGTAGTCGGGATCGATATAGCCGGGCAGTCCCCACCACTGGACGGTGAGATCATCGGCTGCCTCATAAGAGGCCGTCCGGTCGATCACGTACTTGGACACCGGTGTGGCGGCATCTGCGGCAAGCTGATAGGAGTAGATCGAATCGGCCGAGGTCAGCGGCTTGCCATCCGACCACATCAGGTTTTTCAGGAGCGTGAAAGTGACAACCATCTGGTCCATCTGGAGGGTGCTTGAGCCGTCGTAGGAGACAGCACAGTCATCGGCCCGGCAGGCACTCGGACGGACCTTTACGCCGGAGGCCAGCGCCACCACATTTCCGTTCGTATCCACAACCTTGTCCCCTGTTTTGACCGACACCTGCGAGACTTGGGCATCTCCATCCCCCAGGTTTGGGATTTTTTCCAGAATGATCGGTTCGTAGCCATAATCGACCACATCCATGGGTCCATCGTAAACAGCCGATAAAACACTGCGGGCCGAGGGAGTCAGATTGCCATATGGATAAAGCGTACCGGGCTCTTCACCCAGGCAAATGGTAAGCGAGCGCAGGCTGGGTGTGGGCGTGATCGTCACAGCAGGCGCTATAGCAGTTGCCGTTTCTTCCGTTGTCACTGGAGGCACCGTCACCTGCGGAGCGCAGGCTGGAATGGTCATTGCAAGCAGTAAAAGAAAGGCGAGGATTTTGAGTGAGTGTGTTTTCATGCAACCTCCCTCTAGATTGTAGTCGTATTTCTGGATTTTTTGAGGGTAAAGAGAAGGATGCCTGACAAAACCACCGACCCGGCCAGGATGACCCATCCCCAAATGCCACCTCCCGTCTGGACCTGGGACGGCTGAGGCGGAGGAGTGGGTGTCGCGCGGCTGACAACGATCTGCGCCGCATTCGAAGCGTCGACCTCGGTTTGTCCGTCGATCAGTCCATTTTGGCGCAGAAGGAAGGCAGTAATTTTATAGTAGTCTTCATCCGACAGGGAGTTCGGTTTCTGGAACGGCATAGCCGCATGGATAAATCCATACAGGTTTGCCGCCGTGGGAAACTTTGCCAGCGCGCCCGGCCCGGCCAGTGCCGGGACCACGGTTGGAATCGTAAACCCATTGTCATAGGTAACTTTCCCATGACAATGGGAGGTCCAACAGTTCCGATCCTCCTCCGGATACTGCTGTCGGAATTCATCGGTAAGTCCCTGTGCCCGGTCGCCATGGCAGGGAGAGCAGTTCAGCCAATACGCCTGTGCGCCGTAATCCGCCTGTGAAGGGGAAGCCGGAAGGGTAGGCTCGGCCAGGCGGTCCAGGGTTGGGGCAGGTGTGGCCTGCAGGGCAGCCGGTTCAGCGGCTCCCAGTTGGAAGAATAGCCCTGCAAGCAGCAGGGCTATTCCAAAGGGCAAAAGGATCAATTGTAGTAGTTTTCGTTTGTACACAATAACTAAACTTTGCCTCGCAAGCGCGGGTCAAGCACGTCACGCAGCGCATCGCCAAGCAGGTTCCAACCCAGCACGAACAGTACGAGCGTCACACCGGGGAACACCAGGATGTACCAGTAGGTATTCAGGCTTGTAATATAGTTGCGGGCAAAGGACAGGATCTGTCCCCAATCCGCATACCCGATCTCGGTGCCAATCCCCAGAAAGGAGAGAGCAGCAAAGGAAAGCACCACATCGCCGATGGCCAGCGAGGCAAGCACCAGGGTCGGGAAGATCGCGTTGGGAAGGATATGGCGGAAGAGGATACGGTAATTCTTTACCCCGATGACATGGGCCGCCATCACATAGTCGCGCTCCTTCACAGAAAGGATGTCGCCGCGCACGATACGTGAGTAGCCCATCCAGCCGAAGGCGATCAGGGCCGTCATCGTGGGGATCAGGCTTTTTCCTATTCGGGGCGTTAGTACGGCTGCCAGGATGAGGGCCGCCAGGATACCAGGCAGGATCAGGAAGACATCCACGATGCGCATGATGATATTATCCACTGCGCCACCATAGTAGGCGGAGACGGAACCAACCACCACACCGATGAGCAAAGTGACAACCACGACAATCAAGCCTGTTTTGAAGGCTGTGCGTGTACCCCAGATCATGCCATAGTAAATATCGTATTGGCCGGCCGCAGTACCAAAGAGGTGGACCCACTTATCTTTGCCGGTGATGAGCTTGTACCAGCCAGGGACCACAGGCGGCACACTGCGCTTCCATTCAGTTCCAGGCGGCTTGGGGTCCGCACTGAAGCCATCGCGCGGGATCTGGAAAGGATCTCCGGTTGCCTTTGGAGGCGCCAGAACCGGGGCGAACACTGCAATCAGGACGAACAACACAATCAGGGAAAATCCGAAACCCCCCCCCCCCCCCCGCAATAGCCCCGTAAGAATACGGTAATTATCCGGGCCTACGATCCGCTCAAGCCGCCCGACCCGGCGCATCTGGGTGGAGGGCAGCAGGCTGTTATCACCACTGGGTATGGTAGTTTGTGTCATCTCTACTCCTAATCCTATGAGAGTCGAACGCGAGGATCGACA
>JBLNAU010000534.1:0-4067 GCA_050259515.1 Syntrophothermus sp. | reverse complement strand
TCTCCGGTCTCGATCCCGGCTGTCGGATATGATCTCATTACCGTCACTTCTCCCGATCCGGATCAGGTCATCCCCCTGTCGCTGGATGAAGGCGATGTGCTGCAAACACCCCCAATCGTGGTCACGGCAGCCACCACCACTGCCCAGCCAACCGAAATTCCACTTTATAAGATCGGAGATACGATCGCTGTCCGGGCCGGGCCGATCGTCGATAACAACCAGAATATTGTCCCGGATGGGACGCCCGTGCGCTTCACCATGTCCACACGTGACGAGGGAGGCGGCATCCTTCAACAGGTGGAAAGTACGACCACCGCCGGGATCGCACGCGCTTCCTTCGCCATTGACAAGCCGGGCAAAGTGGAGATCAGCGCCGTAAGCGAGCCGGCTATGGTGTCAGGCGTGGTTCAGTTTGATGCATCGGATGAAGGCGCGGCGGTGACGATCGTCGTGCCAACGGTGAGCGTCACGGCGGCGCCCGAAACTCCCACGACGACGCCTGTGCCTGTCAGTGATCTGATCACGCCAGATGGACATCCCCGCATCGGGGTGTGGCTGCTCGTGTTGATTGCCATCTTTGGAAGCGCCATCTTGATCTACTGGGCCGCAAGCCGGATCTTCTCCACGCGTTGGGGATTGCGCTGGGCATTATGTGTCTTCTTGGGCGGGATGCTCGGATACAATTATCTCGCACTGGACTTCCCCGGTGCGGCCAATTGGATCGCCACAAACAGTGGCGCGTTTGGTGTATTGCTGCTTGTTTTTATGGGGGAGATGGTGGGAGTCGTGGCAGCCTGGATCTGGATGCGCTGGGTCAGCGAACAAGAGTCGCGAGCAGGCTGATCAACAGCAGGACTGCGGCACTCCAGGCCAGGGTCGCTTCCGGTGGATGGGTAAAATAATCGGCGATGGGGACTTCCCGGTTATGGCGTATGGGGAGGGGATGATTCGGCGTTTCCCGATACCCGAGCAGCGCCTGGCGAAAATCCTCAACGGTATCGGGACGCTCATCGGGGTGCAGGGACATTGCCCATAGAATGGCTTTTTCTGTGCGTGCAGAAATATCCGGGTTGATCTGTCGAATGGGAACCAGGCTTTCGGGCTGGAGGAAGCGCTTGCGCGCGTCGGCCGGGGCCTCGTTGGTCAGCAGATGATAAAGGGTCGCGCCAAAGGAGTAGATATCCGAGCGAATGTCTGTATGGATATCACTGCCGCCATATTGCTCCAGTGGAGTATACAGCGCAGTCCCCTGACCCTGAATGATGGTAATCGTCACCTCTTCCGGTGCGAGGATCTTTACCAGGCCAAAGTCCACCAGCTTGATCAGCCCGTGAGGCATGAGTTTCAAATTACTGGGCTTGATATCTCGATGAACAATAGGCGGTTCCTGGGAGTGGAGAAAGGCCAGGGCATTGGAAAGCTGTTCGGCCCAGGAGAGCACATCCTTTTCCAGGAGAAAGGTCTTGTTGCGGCGGGCTTCCAGCAGAAGAGCGCGCAGGTCCTTGCCGGGGACATAGTCCATGACCAGATAGTCGCGCGGGCCGCTCGAGAAGAAGTCAGATACCTTGGGCAGATTGGGATGGTCCAGACGCGCAAGCACGGTGGCCTCCCGAAGGAACTGGTCACGGGCTTCCTGTCTGATGTTTTCCGGGAGGGCGCGATCGTATTCGACTTCTTTCAACGCACATTGGCGGCCCTTGAGACGGATATCGTCTGCAAGGTAAATGGATCCCATGCCGCCCTGACCGATGCGTTCCTGGATCTTATAGCGGCCGCGCAACACCTCCCCGCTCTTAAGGGGTGGGAACACTCTTCTCCTTGTCGGGGAGCATCTCGGTGCAGAATCTTTCGGCGTTGTCCTGCACTGAAATACTTGTTAATGCTATATAATTATAATATACACTGTTGACTTCCTCTTCATAACACTTTAACATGAGACTTTCATGAATAAAATCCAAGAAGAATATCCATTGCTGGTTGCTCAGGAGGGTCCTCTCAAAGGCCAGCGCTGGCAGGTAAGTCAGACACTTGTGCTGGGGCGTGAAGCTTCGTGCGATGTAGTGGTCGCGGACCGCCAGATCTCGCGCTACCATGCACGCCTTACTCCAACCCCTGAGGGTGTCATTCTGGAGGACCTGGGGAGCAAGAATGGCACCCACCATAATGGCGTGCCTCTTACAGGCCCGGTTGTTTTACAGGATGGTGACCTGGTATCCGTTGCCCTCGCACAGCAATTCCTGTTTCTCACTTCCGATGCGACGATGCCGCTGCTCGAGGGAGCTGGTCACCCCGGCCGCCTGATGATGGACCAGAAGTCGCGCCGTGTGTGGGTCAATCAACAGCAATTGGTGCCGCCTCTTTCCGCCCAGCAGTTCAAAATGCTTTGGATGCTGTACGAAAGCCAGGGACAGGTGGTCAGCCGTCCTGACCTGGTTGCGGTCGTTTGGGGTGACGACCAGGCCGCGGGTGTCTCGGACCAGGCCCTGGATGCGCTCATCCGCCGCCTGCGCGACCGCCTGGCCGCTCTGGACCCCACCCACCAGTACATTTCCACCGTGCGCGGGCATGGCGTGCGGCTGGATAATCCACCCGCATAACCCAGCCCCGCAAAAGGATTTTGAACCTCCTGTAGACAAACAGGAGGTTTTTTTCGACCCGTAACTTTTTCCCCGGTTCAACGACAAATTAGAAGATACCAATACCCGGCTGGATATGAATACGACGCAGGCAGCCTGTACCAACATTTTATGGACGACAGTACAATTTTTTCTGGATGATATACTTTACGTGAAAGAGACTCACACCACCTTACCCACCCCTACACGGGGGGCCGTGTATATCATGACTGATTTCAACGAACAAAGCGCTCTGGAGGGACTGCGGACTCTTGATTCGCAATCCATTGGGGCCATTTACGATCGATATTTCCCTGAGGTCTACCGGTATGTGCGCTATCGTATCGGGGAGGAGACCCTCGCTGAGGATATCGCCAGCGATGTCTTCGTACGTCTGCTGGATGCCTCGCAAAGAAAGCAGGGACCTCAGACCAACCTGCGCGGCTGGCTGATCGCCACGGCTTCGAACGCCGTCAACGACCATCATCGCCGCAATTACCGCCGGCCTGTGGAAGCCTTATCGGATGCCATGCCTGATGGCGGGCCCGGTATCCATGCACAGGTGGACTCGCGCGAACAGCAGCGCCTCGTCCAGGGCGCACTCGCCCAGTTGACTTCCGAGCAGCAGCATGTGCTTGCCCTGCGATTTGGACAGGGATATTCCATTGAAGAAACGGCTGCGTTTTTGAATAAAAATATCAACGCTGTAAAAGCCCTCCAATTCCGTGCGCTGGCAGCCCTTCAGCGCCAGATCGGGGAGGTGAACTATGAATGACTTATACGACGTTCTAGAAATTTGTCTGCAGGAAATGGACAACGGTGCGGATGTCGACACCGTCCTCTTCCATTATCCTGAATACGCCGATGAACTACGTCCCATTCTCGAGGCCTCTTTGCAGGCGAAGCGTGTGGCTTCCCCGGCTCCGTCTCCGGAGGGGATACGCCGCGGCCGGGCAAAGGTTCTGCAGCAGGCCTCCCGGATGCGTGAAGCAAAGGCTCAGCCTTCCCGCCGAGTTTGGTCGGTGCCGTTGCGGCGGGCCCTGGTCTCCCTGGCTGTCATTGCTGTACTTTTCATGGGCAGTACCGGGCTTGTGCATGCTTCCTCGACTACTCTGCCGGGCGATCAACTCTACCCGGTAAAACGGACCTGGGAGGATATGCTCGTTCTGTTCACCTTCAATACCCAGGCGCGCGCGGCTCTCGAAGTGGAGCATGAGAACGAACGACTGAATGAACTGAACGAGTTGTTTGCCGAAAAACGCTCGGCCAAAGTGGATTTTGCGGGAACGGTTACGGGCCAGAATGGAAACCTGTGGGTCGTTTCAACAGTTCCGGTTCAGGTCTCCACCCAGACTCAAATGAGTGGGCAGATGATCGCGATTAGCAGTGCCGTCCGTGTGCGCGGCCATACCCAGGCGGACGGTACCGTGCTTGCCGAGCACATAGAACTGC
>JBLNAU010000533.1:0-3458 GCA_050259515.1 Syntrophothermus sp. | reverse complement strand
GCATTCCGCTGCCCAAGCTGACAATAAACGCGCATTGCCAGGCGATGGGCATCCTCCTGAAGAGGATCCTGCTCCAGCAGGAGCCTGGCCGTGGTCAAAGCTGCTTCCTTTTTCCCTTTTGCTTCCTGGACAGCCATGAGCCTTGCCAGGGTTGAGCGATACAGACTCTCCAGAAGGTATCGCTCGTCTATCACCCAGTCATCTTCGAACCCGGCAAGGAATTCCCCGGTGTATAAAGCAATGCCGGATGACAGGGCATCCATTTCCTCTTGTTTGGTTTTTGAAACGAATTCCTCTACATCGATCCAGATCATTGTGCTCGGATTGAACTGGACAGTTTCAGTATTACTCAGGAGGAATTCCCCCTCCGGCAGGCAGCGGTGGATCTGCCAGAGCGCGGTCGACAGGGAGCCGCGCGCCCTGGACTCAGGGCGGTCTCCCCAGAAAAGATTGCAAAGAACATCCCTGCGCTGAGGGGTTTTACGATGAAGGATTAAGTACGCGAGTAAAGATTGGGATTTTAGCGTGGCAGGCCTGGACAATGACCGGTCAGCATAGGAAATCTCAAATCGACCAAAGAGACGTGCTTCAAAGCAGGGAGACATACCAGCCTTTGAATTGTGCCGTTTCAAGTATATACTGAACAGGATTTCCTTTCAATCACCAGTGAACATCGAACCTAACGTTTGTAGTCAAAACCATGATCCTACAGGAGAAAATCGCATGAACCAGTATTTACACTTGATTACATTGGGTGTAACCAACCTTGAGCGATCCAGGCAATTCTATTCGCAAACCCTGGGATGGATTGCTTCCAACGCCAGTAATGAGAGCGTTGCGTTCTATCAGGCAGGAGGTGTTGTGCTGGGGCTGTATCCACGCGCGCTGCTGGCGGAGGACGCCCTGACCTCTCCCCAGGGAAGCGGTTTTTCGGGGATCACACTGGCCCATAACACCCGCAGCGAATCGGAAGTGGACGAGATCATCCGGGACTTAAAAGACAAAGGGGTAAAGATCGTCAAGGAGCCCCAGAAGGTGTTCTGGGGCGGATATAGTTCCTACTTTGCCGACCCCGATGGCTATCTTTGGGAGGTGGCCTACAACCCCTTCTTCCCGTTCGACGAAAGCGGGAATTTGAAGCTGGAATAAAGGTCAATCTGCCGGTTCATCAGGAGCCAGGTCGGATAGCTGCACATCTGCAACCTTATCTCGCACAATATCGGCCTCCTGCAGGCGCTCAGCTGGGAAGGTCTGGGCGACGGCGACACAGCGCATGCCAGCTGCTTTTGCAGCCCGGATGCCATTGACCGAATCTTCGATCACGACACAGGTCCCTGGCTCAACTCCGATTTTTTGGGCGGCAGAGAGAAAAATATCGGGAGCCGGCTTGTTATTTTTAACATCATTCCCGGTCACAACCGCATTCCATGAAGGTTCAGGCAATCCAATTTTTTCCAGGTTGGCCCTGACCTTGATCTGGTCCGTGCCGGAGGCAACTGCCAGAAGCAGGCCCGCCCGGCGGCAGGTCTGTATGAGCGTGTGGACACCCCGAAAAGCCTTAAGCTGCGTGGGAACCAGATCCAGATAAATCTCATACGTTCTCTTTTTCGCCTGGGGTAAGTCCAATTCAAAATGATATTTTTCGGCGACACCCCCGATATAGCGGTCCTCCCCCGCCCCCACGAAGGGTAAAAAGTCATCCGGCTGGACCATCAACCCTTTTTCCCGGAACATGGCAATCGCTGCGGCGTTAATGAGCGGCTCGGAATCGGCCAAAACTCCATCCAGGTCGAAAATTGCTGCTTGTATTTTCTGAGTCATCGGTAGACTTCCCTATAGTTGAATTGTAGGACAGGATATTCCACCCAAAACCGGAGAAAGGGCCTCCCGCTTGAGGAATAACATCCTCTTTCGTTGACTTGGTAAGGAGAATATAATCCAAAAACCTGCCGATTGTCTAATGGATATGAATCTTAAGGCCCACTTTCGAATACCAGGACTATCGAGCTAAGGAACAAACAGGAGATTTGAATGTGCGGTATTTTTGGTTATGTAACGAATAAAGATGAAGAGCTTGGTCCCATTTTGATCGAAGCAGCGAAGAGACTTACCTACCGCGGCTACGACTCCGTCGGCGCGGCGACCTTGAACGATGGAAAAATCGACCTGCGAAAAGATGTTGGAAAAGTGGAAACCGTCGCCGAGAAATATGGTTTCTCCGAGATGCGCGGGCAGCGCGGTATCACCCAGCTGCGCTGGGCGACGTTTGGCGAGCCCTCCCAGGTCAACTCACAGCCACATCTGGATTCGGATGGCGACCTGGTCGGCGCGCACAACGGTAATGTGGTCAACAATGTTGAGCTGCGCGAGCAGTTCATCGCCGAAGGAATGACCGTTCGATCGCAAAACGATGGTGAGTCCTGCGTTCATGCGGTCGAGCGCTATATCAACCGCGGCTATGAATTCATCGATGCCATTCGCCTCGCCTATGGCGATCTCGAAGGCGATTATGCCTTTGTCATCGGGCGTGCCAATGATGACAAGCTCTATGCCTTCAAAAAAGGATCGGGCATGGTCGTGGGTCTCGGTGACGGCTTTACCTGTGTATCCTCGGACCTGCCTTCCATTTTGCCGCTAACCCGTGAAGTGATCCGCCCGCAGGATGGCGAGATCGTTACCCTTTGGGCCGACCGGGTCGAAGTGCGCTCAGTCAAGGACGGGAAGAAAATCGATCGGAAGCCGGAGACGGTCACCGAGTCGATGGACGCGGTACAGAAAGGTGGCTATCCCCATTTTATGCTAAAGGAGATCCACGAGCAGTCGCAGGTTGCCCGCGAGCTGTCGCATGTGCTCAATGGCAACCGGGAGATGGATGTGCTGGTGGAAAAAATGAAGCAGGCCCGCCACCTGTATCTGATCGGGTGTGGGACAAGTTACCATGCTGCGTCTGCCGGTGCGGTCTTCTTTGCACAGCTCGCCGGGCACGCCGCGATCCCGGTCCTGGCGCCCCAGTTCATTGCCCAGTATGCACCCGCAGTAAATCATAATGACGTGGGCATCTTCGTCAGCCAGTCCGGCGAGACCAAGGATGTGCTGAATGCGCTGGAAGCAGCCGAGGCGCGCGGCATGACCTGTTTTGGACTGGCAAACGTGGTCGGCTCCACCCTGACGAAGACCGCCTCGTTCTGTTTGCCTCTATGCTGCGGATATGAGATCAGCGTCCCTGCCACGAAAACGTTTACCAACCAGGTGGTGACATTTCTTTATCTGGCCTATAAGCTGGCCGGAAAAGATGCCAGCAAACTGGATGGAATCCCTGGGCTTATGGAGGAAACGCTCCAGTTGGTGGCTCCGCAGATCGAAGCGATTGCAAGGGAGATCAACGATTGGAATGACATGTATTGTCTGGGCTATGGAGCCACATACCCGATTGCTCTCGAAGGCGCGCTCAAGCTCAA
>JBLNAU010000532.1:0-9940 GCA_050259515.1 Syntrophothermus sp. | reverse complement strand
TCCAATTTCCTTGAAAACAAGTGCCTTCATCTTTTCCATGACATTCTCCTTCTTTTGATTGTCAATCGATGCACACGTGTGCAAAAGGTTTGAAAATATTTCTACAAGAAATTATCGTTGAATTCTTGCCGAGCCTCCTTTGGCAAATGTGCAGACCTGTTCCAGGCTGGCCATGGTGGTATCGCCTGGGAAGGTGGTCAGAAGCGCGCCATGCGCCCAGCCGAGGTTGACCGCTTCCTGCTCCGGTTTGCCAGCCAGCAGTCCATAGAACAACCCGGAGGCGAATCCATCCCCGCCGCCCACGCGGTCGTGGATATCCAGCTCGCACGCTGGTGAGATGTAGGATTTACCGTCGATCCAGGCTACCGCACCCCAGCTGTGATGGCAGGTCGAATGGACTTCACGAAGGGTCGTGGCGACGATCTTGACTGTAGGGAATTTGGCCACGACGTCTGCGATCATGCTGAAAAATACGGTCGGATCCAGTTTGGATCTGGTGACAGCCTCCGGACCACGGATGCCAAGTCCGAGCTGCAGATCCTCTTCGTTACCAACCAGCACGTCCACGTTCTCCACGATGCGTCGAAGGACAGATTGGGCACAATCCGCTCCGCCCCAGAGGTTCCATAGCTTGGCACGGTAGTTCAAGTCAAAGGAGGTGACTGCTCCAGCGGCTTTGGCAGCCTGCATGGCTTCGATGATCAATTCACCAGTGGTCTCGGAAAGGGATGCGAAAATGCCGCCGCTGTGGAACCAGCGTACGCCGCCTGCAAAGAGGACATTCCAGTCGAAATCTCCCGGTTTGAGCTGGGACGCGGCTTCGTTGGATCGGTTGTAAAACACGACCGGGGCGCGCATGCCGTAGCCCTGGTCGCTGTACACGGTCGCCATGTTGGGGCCGTTGACACCGTTATGCTTGAATGTCTTGTAGAAAGGTTTGACGCCCATCGCCCGGACGCGCTCGGCGATCAGGTCGCCAATGGGATAGTCCACCATGGCCGTGACAATCCCAGTGTTGAGTCGGAAACAATCCGAGAGATTGGCGGCGCAGTTAAACTCTCCGCCGCTGACATGGATCCTGCACTCGGTTGCCTTGCGGAAGGGGATGATGCCCGGATCGAGCCGGTGTACCAGCGCACCCAGTGATAGAAAATCCAATGCACCTTCAGGTTTGATGTCGAGTCCGTATCTCATTTGATCCACTCCGTGTGGAAGCTGCCTTCCCGGTCGACGCGCCGGTAGGTGTGGGCTCCAAAATAATCGCGCTGAGCCTGGGTCAGATTGGCCGGTAATCGCTCGCTTCGGTAGGCATCAAAATAGGCCAGGGAAGCCAAAGTCGCCAGCATAGGAATTCCCAGTCCAACTCCCGTTTGCAGCAGTTCGCGCCAATCTGACTGATGCTCCAGCACAATTTCACGGAAGGCATCATCAAGCAGCAGGTTGGGCAGCTCGGGATTCCGCTCAAACGCACAGGCAATGTCATTCAACAGGCCGGCGCGGATGATGCAGCCGGCGCGCCAGATGCGCGCGATCCCTGAATAGTTCAGGTTGTAGCTGTATTCCTTCGACGCCAGTTTGAGCAATCCAAACCCCTGGGCATAGGAAGTAACCTTGCTGGCATACAGAGCTTTCCGAGCCAACCGGATCAGGCGGTCGCAATCTCCTGTGAACGGTAACGTGTATCCTTGAAGAATGCGGCTGGCCATTACCCGTTCTGACTTCAGGCTGGAGAGAATCCGGCTCTCCACGGCGGCGTTGATGGTAGGAATCGGTGCCCCGATATCGAGCGCATTTTGGGAGGTCCATTTTCCGGTCCCTTTTTGGGCGGCCTCGTCCAAAATGTAATCCACCAGGGCTTCGCCGCTTTGTTCATCCAATCGACGCAGGATGGTGGCGGTGATCTCGATCAGGTAGGACCGTAATTCCCCTTCATTCCATTCTGAGAAAATTTCAGCCAGCTCGCCATTGGGAATGCCTGCGCCGCGATGCAGCAGGTCGTAGATCTCGGCGATCAGCTGCATATCCCCATATTCGATGCCGTTGTGTACCATTTTGACATAATGGCCCGCGCCGCGCGGTCCCATATAATCCACACAGGGCTGCCCGTCATCCGCTTTGGCGGCAATGGCGCGGAAGATCGGTGCGGTCGCCTGCCAGGCTTCCGGTTGACCGCCGGGCATGATCGCCGGTCCCCAGAGCGCGCCTTCTTCACCACCCGAGACGCCGGTGCCGATAAAGTTAAATCCTTCGGCCTCGAGAGCCCTGTTGCGGCGTTCCGTATCCATGAAAAACGAATTGCCGCCATCCATCAAAATATCACCGGGTTCGAGGTGCGGCTTGAGATGTGCAATGGCGCTGTCCACCGCGGAGCCTGCCGGGACCATGAGCAAAATGCGGCGCGGCTTTTCCAGAACCGTCATCAGGGATTCGGGTGAATCAACCCCGGCGATGTTCCTTCCAGCGCCGGGCCCTTCCAGAAAGGTTTTGGTCTTTACGGCATCCAGGTCATAGCCTGCCACTGGAAAACCGTTACGTTCCATGTTGAGTGCCAGGTTGTGGCCCATTACCCCCAGCCCCACGACACCGATTTTATAGGTCATTGAATTCTCCTGCGTTGTTATTCTTTGATGCGATAGAGCATTTCTCCGGCACGAGGCACAACAAGAATGCCCTGGTCTTCACGATTTTGCCAGTCTTCCATGCGGATACTGTCAGGATTAAGATATCCCAGGTGGATGCGGGCACAGCGCTCGGGTGGGATGCGGGTCGCCAGTGTGACCCGAATGCGCAAAGACTCGCGGCCCGTTTGCGGGTCGTACGATCCAAGCCCGCGCACGTGCGTCGAATGGGCCAGCACGCTGCCGGGGTAGTGCTTGAACCTGTCCCACTGCTTCATGAAATAATCGCGGCAGTGATAGCCGATCTCGTCGATGATCCTGCCGTGGGTATAGCTGACCTCGGTGATGTGCGGCGCGTAGATCACGATCTCACCGCCCTCTGCCACGGCCGGTTCCATCTTGTACATGCCCTTGGCCGCGGTCCACAGGTCGTCGTACATCTCGGGCATGATCGAAAGCACGCGCTGGAAGGGTTTGTCCACGAAAACGATGTGCTTCTGCGCTGAAAGCTCTGCTGCGGACTGCCATGCTTCTTCCGGGGAACCGAAATAGGCTCCTGCCAGCCCAGCATGGGTAACCACCAGGGCAAAGCAGGCTTTGGGACGATCGATGAACGCGGCAGCCCGGTCGATCACCGCTCGCACCGGGGTATAGCCCGCACCGATCACTTTATAGTTCGTGATGACCGCGCCCAGCCAGTGGGTGAAGTTAATGATTTCCGGGCCGGCGATTCCGGGGAAGAAATATTTATTGCCACCCGAGAAACCGACCACCTCATGCGGGAACACAGGACCGCAAATGATGAGCTGGTCATAATCATAAATGATCTTGTTCAGACGGACCGGCACTTCCTGGGCCATCAAGCCGTTTGTGATCCGACTCACTTCCTCCGCGGGAATGGTTCCGATATGAATAAAGTTTGCCGGATCGTGCCATTCGTGATTGAAGATGTGGCTCTTCCCCACCCGGCCGTTTGTGACCGTTTGCCCGACCAGTTTGCCAAGCTGTGAATCATTCATCGGCTGGTGGGTGCCAAGCGCCACCAGATAATCCAATTGTTGGACTCGCCCATTGAGAAACTCGTGGAACAGGGAGAACATCATCGGCATGGGCATGCTGCGCGTCCCGTCCGGGATGATGACCAACACGCGCTTGCCAACCAGACGGAGCGAATCGAGAGACTCACGCACAATGTCGCGGACTTCAGCGTCCGTCAAATATCGATCCGTGAGACCCATACCGATGACCATTTGTTTACACTCCACTATAAGCCGAGAACCCGCCGTCCACCGGGACGACGATGCCGGTAACAAAAGCGGAGGCCGGGGAGACCAGCCATAAGACTGTCCCAAGCAGATCCTCCGGTATCCCAAAACGCGCCATGGGCGTGTGGGCGAGGATGGACTGTCCCCGGGGCGTAAGCGAGCCGTCCTCGTTCAGCAGCAATTTACGGTTCTGGTCCCCCACGAAGAAACCCGGTGCAATGGCATTCACCCGAATTTTCGGCGAGTAATTTTGTGCCATGTGGGCCGACAGCCACTGCGTGAAGTTGCTCACACCTGCCTTGGCTGCGGAGTAGGCCGCGATGCGCGTCAGCGGGCGAAAGGCGTTCATCGACGATAGGTTCAGGATGACCCCGCTTTTTTGTTCTGCCATGATCCTTCCAAAAACCTGGGAAGGTAGGATGGTGCCGATCAGGTTGAGGTCAAAGACCCAGCGCAGGGCATCCGTGGATAGATCGAAAAAGGATTGCCCGGGATGGGTGGTTGCCTGCGATTTATTCCCGCCTGCGCCGTTGATGAGAATGTCGACGCACTTGAATCTTTGAGTGACTTCCCGGGCCGCGCATTCGATGCTGTTCCGGTCGAGTACATCACAGTGTAAGCCGACGGCTTCACCACCTGATGCGCAGAGCTGCATGGCCAGTTGTTCCGCTGCAGACGAGTTCAAGTCGAGTACGGCAACCTTTGCCCCGGCGTGCGCCAGTCCCCGGCACATCGCCGCACACAGCACGCCGGCCCCGCCGGTGACGACGGCGACCTTGCCGGTGATATCAAATGCAAAGTGGGAATCGTCGGTCATATTAATCACGTACTTCGGCAAAAGGCTTCAAATGGCGGATAAAGTGCCTTTCTAGATTTTCGGCATAGGCTTCGGAGTACTCGTGCAGCATGGAAATAAAACGATCGCGGAAACGGTAACTCCCATTGGCCGCTCGTCCCGCCAATACCGAGCCAAAGGCGATGTGCAGGATCTGGCGTGCATCGAACTGGTCCAGCAGGGTCGTACAATCGGGAGTCTCCTCCGGAAAAGGAGCGCGCTCCAATTGGGCAGAGACGTGGTAACTGACTTTATCTGTTTCAAACTGTTTCCGCGCAAAAAGATAGATCTCGCGAAACAGATCCACATCGACTGCGGCGATGGTGCGCAGTGCCTCCAGGTAGCTGGTGCCGGCGGTTTTGAGATGGACCAATCCGTGCGTGAGACGGGCGGCAACCGGATAAATGCTGAACTTATCCGAGCCGGAGTGCAGGCTGAGCTTGTAGGGACCGAAATGACGGGCAATCGCGGCATGGCCGGCAAAATCGCGCTCGAAAGCTGGGATATCACCGATATAGTCGACGCCTTTTTCAAAGCTGCCCACATAACGCGGTGCAAGACTCACCCAGTCTACATCCAGCCGTTTGAGCTCGCTGGCAATATAGATGTGTTCCGCGTGGGAAGTGGGCTGATCCGTTTCGTCGACCGAAACTTCGAGTTCGAAGGGATGTGTTCCAGCAGCTCCGGCCAGGTGATGATACATCGTCGCGACGTGCTCGATCGCTCTACCATACTTAACGGCAGCCTTGATTAGTGTGTATTCATCAATATGGATCTGAAGACCTTCGATATCAAAATCGATGCCAAGCAACCCGCTTGCGGATGGCTTAATTTGGGAAGGGAGAGTTTCGGCAAGCTCACGCAAAGTCGCCAGGTCAGCGGTCTCTGCACGGTTATCGACATGTGCGCCTGGGTCGATCGTAAAAAAGCTATATCCAGCCGCCAGGCAGGCATCGATATCCTCAGGGGTTTTGAGATGATCGGCATCCGCGCCAACCCCTGCCTGCCAGCCCTCTTGAAAGATTCCCCAGGTGGCATCGTCCAGCACCTGTTGAGGCGTGCGTTCCGTGCGGACCATCTCCCGGATGGATTGCTGGGCAAAGATAGGGGCAATCACACTGCCGGTGGCACGGACGGCCCGGACGTGTCCCGGTGTGGCAAGGCCGATACGGTCGCCCATTCCGGCGGAGGTATTCAATCCCAGCGGGCGGGGCTGCAACCAGTTCAATTGGGAGCGCAAGGCTGCTGCATTGCCAGGGGTGAGCGGACAAAGAAGCAGGGATCGATCAGCCAGCTCGGAGCATTCACCTTCGAAGGCCTGGAGAGAGGCGGATTCGGTTGGCGCACAAACCATTAAATGCGGGCCCGCCTCCGTTTGGGCAAGTGCATATTCCACATCCGATTGGACCGTTGCGGAACGAGGCAGGACATTGAGATTGCTGTTGGTCATGATCATGGAAAATCTATTTCGGGGCAGGAGCCGTGGATGAACGCACCAGCAGGCTGCCCCTGAGTATGGTTACTTTTTCGTCTGCGTCAGGCATGGAATGCAGCAGACCAAGCAGCAGCCGGGCAGCCTCCATGCCGATGAAACGTTTGGGCTGGTCGAATGTGGTTAGAGGGGGATCGGTATAGGCGGAGAAATTGATGTTATCAAATCCGGTTACAGAGAGATCTGCCGGGATGTTCAGCCGACGTTGATGGGCGCACTTTAACACACCGGTCGCCATCAGATCGTTGAAGCAGACAATGGCGGTCGGGGGGACGGGCAGGCGGAGGAAGTAATCCCCTCCGGTCATGCCATGCTCGGCTCCTCCACCAGGAACCTCGTGGATATATTCGGAGGGAATGGACAAACCGGCAGCTTCCATTTCCTGTTGGAAACCGGAAAGACGGTCCAGAGTGGTGCGCCCGGAGACGGAGTTGCCCAGGTAGGCGGTCCGCTGGTGCCCCAGCTCGATCAGATGACGGGTGACCTGGCGGCTGCCGTCCACATCATCGTGATAGATCGAGTAACGGAAATTCTCTGCAGACTGGTTGTTGACCACCACTGTGGGGAAACCGTATTCGAGCAGCTGGCGTCCCTGTTCTGCACCAAAGGA
Source organism: Syntrophothermus sp. (assembly GCA_050259515.1). GTDB lineage: Bacteria > Chloroflexota > Anaerolineae > Anaerolineales > Villigracilaceae > Defluviilinea. The sequence goes on along the minus strand of JBLNAU010000532.1, from coordinate 3,120 downwards.
AGTGGAGCAAATAATGACGCCATCGACCCGGTGCTCCATCATGGTTTGGACAATTTTCTGCTCCCGGCCTGGGTCGTGCCGGGAGGCAGCGATGAACAGGCTGAAGTTGCTTTCATGGGCGCTATCTTCGATCCCCTGCAGGATCTCACTGAAGAACGGATCATCCAGGCTGCTGAGGATCACGCCAAGGACCTGTGAGCGGTTGGTCTTGAGCGATCGGGCGGCTGCGCTGGGTTGATAACCCATTGCCCGGGCCATCTGCCGGATGCGTTCACTGGTTTCATCGGAAATGAGTGAATTCCCTCGCAGGGCACGGGATACGGTGGTATGGGAAACACCGACGCGCTTTGCAACATCTTTTATGGTGACGGGCAATTTCGTATACTCCTTTGCACACGTGTGCAATTGATTATAGTGTACTCAGGGGGGTGACAAATGTCAATAGTTTTGAAAGACTACTTGCAAAAATGTGAAAAATGTCGTAGTATTTTCAAATGAAAGACATATTTCATAAACTCGGATAATGAAGGAAGGCATGATGAACAAAAATATTGAAGCCATCTTCCTGGATGTGGGGAATACGCTCCGGATTGTGGTTGAAGATCCCGAATTTATGGGTCAAGCCAAGAAGGATTTGATGGCCCTGGTGGGAACAAAAGAGTCCGAGAAGGAATTTTTTGATGGACTCGAATGCCGGTGGAAAGCCTACCGCAGACAGTCCAAGGCCTCCTTGCTGGAAGCTTCCGAAAAAGAGTTGTGGACGAAATGGCTGCTGCCCAATTATCCAACGGAAACGATCGCGCCCCTGGCAGGCCGGTTGACGCGTCTTTGGCGGGACCATGATGGAAGGCGCGTCCCTCGCCCGGATGTAAAGGAAACAGTCCTGGAGCTGGACCGGCGTGGCTCTATCCTTGGCATTATTGCCAATACGATCACCGAATCGGAAATTCCCGATTGGATGGAAACGGATGGGCTCACCTGCTACTTCAAGGCGGTGGTGCTGTCCTCAAAAGTTGCCCTGCGCAAGCCCAATCCCGAGATCTACTGGGAAGCCGCCCGCTGTGTTGGCGTGGAGCCGTGCAGATGTGCATATGTTGGCGACAATCCCGTCCGTGATGTGGAGGGTACCCAGGCCGCCGGCTTTGGAATGATGATCCTGTTCGAGGAACCTGCCACGCTTGCCAAGGAACCACCCAACATTGTGGTCAAACCGGATTACAAGATCCGCGAGACCCGTCAACTGTTGGATATTTTCCCTGCGCGTAAATAGATGACAGAGCCAATCCGGGTGGATGAGATGATTCGAAATATTGAGGCGATCTTCATAGATCTTGGAAATACGCTTCGGATCCTGATCAAGGACCAGGAGCATATGGCGCGGGCGCGTCAGAAAATCGTCGAGCTGGTGGGGACCGACGAAGACCCTGCTGACTTTGTTGCGAAACTCGATGAGCGCTACAAAATCTATCGCAAATGGGCATTCGAGCACCTTCGGGAAGCCCCTGAATCCGAAATGTGGACACGCTGGCTTACCCCGGATTTTCCAGCGGAGCGAATTTCACCCCTTGGCCGGGAGCTGACCTATCAGTACCGCCAATCCATGGGCCGGCGTGTTGTCGTATCCGAGGGCCGGGAGGTGGTGGAGGAGCTCCAGAGACGGGGGTATGTGCTTGGCATTATCAGCAACCTGATCGGAACACGCGAGATCCCTGAGTGGCTGGAAACTGAAAATTTTGCACCTTATTTCAAAACGGTGGTGCTCTCCTCCGTACTTGGCATCCGCAAGCCAGATCCTGCGATCTATCTGGAAGCAGCGCGGTGTGCAGGGGTGGAGCCTGTCCGCTGCGCTTACATCGGCGACAACCTCAAAAGGGATGTCACCGGAGCCCGGGCAGCCGGATTTGGAATGGTCGTCATCATGATCTCGCCGGAGAAGCTTATCGACGAAACCATGAACGACGAAAACCGGCCGGATGTGATCATCCCTGAATTCATAAACTTGTTGGATGTTTTTCCTGCCTTGCAGCATAGTGCAATAACGAACGTACCAGATCTTCAGGAAACTTGATTGAAACAAGGAGTAAACCATGCTCACGAAGAGGATTACCCGCGGGGCAATTCAGCTTGGCAGAGCAGTGAGCGACTTGTACGCTCAGGGACAGACGGATTATTCTCTTGAACCGATTGTGCTTGCGGATTCCCGCGGTGAACCCATTGGGCGCATTCAGAATGGGGATGGGGTGATCTTTTGCTGCCGGCGCGGGGAACGGGAGGTCGAGCTTACCGAGGCATTTACTGAGCCAGGGTTCGATCGGTTCCCACGTCCTGAACTGGGTGATTTAAACTTTGTAATCCTGACACTCTATCATGAGAAATTCAAGGACCTGTCGATTGCCTTTGCACCGAAACATGTCAGGGACACACTGGCTGAAGTGGCGAGCAGGGCCGGATTGAGGCAGCTGCATACAGCCGAGTCGGAAAAGTTTGCCCACGTCACATTCTTTTTCAATGGAGGGGAAAACCGGCCATTTGCCAATGAAGATGACATTTGTATTCCTTCCCTAAAAGGAATCCCGTACGACCAGGCTCCGGAATTAAGTCTCCCCCAGGTCACGGAAGAAGTCTTAAAAGGGATCGAAAAAAAATATGATTTGATCGTCAGCAACTTTGCCAACGGTGACGTCATTGGTCACACCTCGAATGCTGACGCAAAAATCAAATGCGCATCGATTGTGGACGCTCATCTGGGCCGGGTCCTCGATGCAGCGCTTGCCAGTGATTACGTCGTCTTTGTCACTGCAGATCACGGTAATCTGGAGGAGATGCAAAATCCCGACGGAACTGCGCATGTGGCGCACACGACCAACCCTGTAAAATTCATCCTCATTGATTCGCATCTCAACCAGGATGTGACCCTACAGGACGGAAAACTGGCTGACGTGGCCCCGACAGTTCTTGCCGCGCTGGGGTTGGCGCAACCGGAGAAGATGGCAGGACATTCCCTGGTAACCAGTCATGATTGGGGCGGTAAAAGACGCGTGCTGCTTTTAATCCTGGATGGTTGGGGGATCGGCAAGGAGGGTAACACCAATCCGATCTTCCTCGCTGGTACTCCTCGTT
>JBLNAU010000531.1:0-5083 GCA_050259515.1 Syntrophothermus sp. | reverse complement strand
CTGGCCGGAACTAAAAAATGACCGGGTTTGTGATTCTCCTTCATTTATAGTACAATTGTTCTACATTTCCCGTCCGTTTCACTTAACTTGATGTAGACCCTACACAACCTGTCAGAGCCAGGCATGCGCTTCCAGGACGTGTAACAACCCCTTAAAAGCGGACGTTAATCAAAAAAGGAAGAAAAGTATGTCTCTCTATTTTGTGAATCTCGACGACCGTACCCGGCAGCTGATGCTTGAAGAGGTGGAGTACGATATTGCCCACAACCAGCTGCATATCAGTCCCTACCTGAGTGGGCAGGGCCAGCGGGATTATGTCAACCTGCTGCGGGAGGCGATCCTCTCCGGCAACGATCAAACCCTGGCGGAGCATCTAAGGTCGCATCGACGGATCAATAAGACCACCCCAAGACGCAAACCCAAGGGCGGATTTTCGATCGCCTCCGTCCCTGAGAACGCTGCAGAAGTTTTGGCGGAAAGCGAGTTCAACCGCTTCTATATCCGGGCCCTGGCGCGACGCGCCATCGAGGAGGGGATCACCGACCTGGTCGTCTACCGTGCCAAGCCGGTGCAGAATCCCAGGCCTGAATCGGAGGCACTGATCGAAGCCACGCTTCCCCCTCAGGACCTGCTCGAAGACCTGCGCGCCCATCCCGATGAGCCGCCCACCCTGGGTGTTCCCTCCGGGCCGAACTCAGGGCTGAGCGTGCGTCTGCCGTGAACAGATCGATGTCCCTCTGAGGAATCCATCAAAATCATGAGCCGTCTGGCATCCCATTCCAAGCCGGGTGCGAGACGGTTTTGATTCATGGAAGGACAGCAGATACCATGAACAAGACGGAAAAAGAGATCGAACAGCTCAAGGAACAGGAGGAGGTGAGAACCGCCCTCCGCCAGACCGCGGGGACCAAGGAAAGCATGCCCAATCTCACACCCGAGAATCATGAAAAAGTCTGGCTTGGCACCTATATTGTGGTTTTGCTTGGCCTCCTCGTGGTTTACTACCTGTTGGGAACCTATCTTAAACCAGGCAGCAGCCCTTATTTTCCGACCCTGCACAGCTTGTTGCTTGGAGCCATCTTGATTGTACTGACGATTGCCCTGTCAAAAGCGATTGGCATCTATCTGGTCAATCAAATCGAAAATAAACCGGCCAGGTATAACCTGACCCGCGTCCTGAATCTGGTTACCTTTCTTGCAATTATCATTATCGGTCTGACGATCGTCTCGGCGAGCTGGTATACCGCGCTCGTCTCGGTCGGCGTGCTTTCCCTTATCCTGGGTTTTGCTTTGCAGACACCGATCACCAGCCTGATCGGCTGGGTGTATCTGCTGATCCGCCAGCCTTACCGGGTGGGAGACCGCATCGAGATCGGAAATGCCAAGGGGGACGTCATCGACGTAAGCTACCTGGATACCACCTTGTGGGAGTTCGGCGGGCCGTATCTTTCCACCCAGCATCCTTCCGGCCGCATCATCAAGTTTCCAAATTCACTTGTTCTTAACCAAACGGTTTACAACTATAGCTGGCCTTTGTTTCCCTACATCTGGAACGAAATCAAATTCCAGGTGGCCTACGAGAGTGATCTGGAATTTATTACCAATATGATGCAGCAGGTGGTGGAGGAAGAGCTGGGGGAACAAATGACGGAGCGAATTTTCATCTATCGTGAGCTTCTCAAACAAACACCTGTGGATGAGCTGGATATTCGTGAGCGCCCGGTGGTGCATTTTCGGGCCGGAGAAAATGCCTGGCTGGACGCGATCGTGCGCTATCTGGTCCATCCCAAAGAGTCAGGACGCGTCAAAACCCGCATCACCAAGAAACTCCTGGATCAATTGAATGCTGAGCCTGATCGCGTGTTGTTCCCGAAAAGCAATTTACGATAAAGTTCGCTCGAGGCAGCCTCACCGCCCAGTAACATTGTCGAGACGGCGGCTAGAGCAGTGTTCCTTAGCTATGGAAATCACCGGATAAGAGATAAGATGCCAAGAAAACAATCAGATTCGAACAGCACTGAATCAAAAGTGCTGACCAAAGACCAGGTCTCTGCAGGAGGGGTTGCCTTCCGCCATCATGGTTCTGAGCTGCAAATGGCCATCGTATCGGTCAAGCCCAGTTTGCGCTGGCAGCTTCCCAAGGGCATTGTGGACCCGGGTGAGACACCGGAATTCACCGCCGTTCGTGAAGTGAGGGAAGAGGCCGGTGTCAATACGGAAGTCGTACGGTTGATCGAAACCATCGAATACTGGTATCAAAGAGTGCAGTACGGCAAGCGCATCCGCTATCACAAGTTTGTACACTTCTATTTGCTGAAATATACATCTGGAGACGTTGCGAATCATGACCACGAAGTGGAGGAGGCGCGCTGGGTCGGTTTTGAACAGGCGCTTGACCTGCTTGCCTTCAAAAGCGAGCGGGGTGTTGTGGAAAAAGCACAGGAAATCTTAAATGGCATCCAGGAGTAGGTTGTTGGCGTTTGATTATTCACTTGACTTCGACCATATCGATTTTCGACAGCATCCCGAGTTGTATCGTATTGGAAAAGGCGAGCAGGGAGTTCTGCTGGTTGAGCCTTATAAGAGTGAAATCCTGCCGTTCTGGAGGTTCAAGACCCCGGAGATTGCCCGCCGTTCGGCCCACAAGATTTACAAAATGTTCCTTGGGTACAAGGCAAAGGATGACTTCGTTGGAATGGACATGGCTCGCAAGGACCTGCAGATGGGCTACACACGCTCCCGCAGGTATGCCAATCATAAATCTGGAAGAAAATATAAGGATAAAAGTAAAGAGCTGCTGCAGCGGGAAGAGGATGCGAGTAAGGCGGAATCAGCCAGGATATTTTATGAAAAGTGGAAAAAAGCCAGGGAGGACAGCCGGTATCTGGAGCTGAAGGAACGTCACCGGGAGCTTTATGAAAAAGTGTCCTGAAGGAATCAAAACCTGAGCCGGAGTATTCAGAAGGCCGGGTTTCGAATCTCTTCAAAGAAGGGCGTTCTTCTTTCTTCCACGCACCTGGCAGCATACAAATAAAGTGCGGCAGACCAGGTTTGCCAGTTCTGCCCCATCGGCCTGCCATCCTGCGCCTTCAGCCATTCATTAAAGCCATACTCCAAATCCTGATTCAGCGAGACATTTGACATTTTGACGATTTCTGTCAGTACGATCAACTTTTCCTCTGCCAGGGAATATCGTTTTGCAGCAACCAGGGCGGCAATATAGAAACCGGCAATAAAAGGCCAGATGCCGCCATTATGATAATCGCCTGGCTGGTTGAACTTTTCGTAACGGGGGTGCCAGTCCGGATCCGAAGGCTGGACATAGGGGAAAAAATTGGGCGGCAGATCCAGCGCCAGGTCCCCTTTTTGTTTAAGACTTTTGCATTCCGCCTCGACCCAGTCGATCATTGCCTCAGCCCGCGACTGGGGAGCGATACCGGCCAGGATCGCCAGGCTGTTTCCCAAGAGGTCGAAACGCTCGCTGCTGTACAATTTATAGGACCACAGTGCATAGTAGGGCTTGTCCGGCACGACCAGACCTTCGTGGACATGGCGGTGGATCACATCTCCGGTAATGGTAAAGTGCTTCATCGCGTCGAGCAACCGTTCTGCCTGTTTATGCTGTCCAAAAAGTCTCAGGTAGCTATAGACCAGCGTGTTGACGTATAGTCCGTATCCCATCACCCACTGCTCATCGCGCCAGTCGCTGGTAGGCTGCTGGGATACCAAATATCGATCGATTGGGCTTTGATACGCCATCCAGGTCAAAGCTCTTTGGGCGCTCTCCTCCAAAAATTCACGTTCCCCAGAGACTTTCCGGAATATCCCAAGTGCCAGCAGGAACAAAGGCGTCGTATCGCTCGCCCCCACATCGTCCGCGTCATGGACCAGCGAAGGGATATGTCCATGCCCGGTTTGATTCCCGGCCAGGGTTTCCAGCGTACGTCTCATGCTTTGCAGCAACGGTGGGCTGTCGATCACAGCGATCCCCAGCAGCGAGATCATCAGATCCCGGGTGTAAGGCTCAGGGTAACCCCAGCCCGCCGTACGCGGCAGGCCGTTATAGGGACCCTCCATATTATGGAGCAGTACTTCGATCGCTTTTTTTCTGGCTTCCTCGATCTCCCGGTGCATGATTGTTTGTTATTAATCCTTGAATGTTAAATTTGAAAAGGTAGCTTTAGTTAATTCCTAGCTTGTTACTCACAATCTGGACAAATTTCCTGGCGACAACACGGTAATCAAAATTCTTGACCACATGCTCACGGAGTCCATGGCCCATGTTCTCGCGCAGGCCCGCATCGGTCATCAGCGTCAGCAAATAATTGGATAGATCATCCACACTGGCCCGGTATTCCGCGATCCGGGGTGGATCAAAAACAATCCTGCGCCCCTGCCCGTAACCCGATTCATCGCCCACCAGGGTTTCGTGCAGGACAATTTCCTGGGCGACGCCTGCCAGAAACGCGTTCTCACAATGTCCCAAAGTATCGAGCATCCCCATGGCCCGGATGCCAATGACCGGCTTAGCACAGGCGCCTGCCTCGATTTGAGACATGCCAAATCCTTCCAGCCTGGAGGGTGCGGCATAAATATCACAGGCACCCATCAGGTAGGGCATGAAGTTTCGAGAGGTAATTCCGGTGACAAATTTGACATTCTCTTCTATCCCCAACTGGTGGGCAAGCTGGAGATCGATCTTGTTTTGGAGATCCGTTCGCGGCTGGGGCCAGACCTTGCAGATATATTTCCAGGCTGGCACCTGGTTTTTGATACGTGAAAGTGCATGCATCACTTCCTGGGCACCCTTCGAAGTGGCATCTCCACCCACGGTCAAGATCATCAGCTCGTCCCGCTCGATCTGGAGCTCCTCCTTGATTACTTTGACTTTCGGGTGATTCTCCTCCAGCGGAAAAAACAAATCCGTATCGCAGCCAACCGGCAGCACTTCGATATTATCGCCTTTGATCCCATCCCGCATATAGACATCCTTCACCCACTGGGAGGTGACCAGGATCAGCGGCAGTGCATTCAATACCTCCTGGTAATTGGCGATATAACCATCCGCCACCAGCCAGGGAAC
>JBLNAU010000530.1:0-5247 GCA_050259515.1 Syntrophothermus sp. | reverse complement strand
ATTGCACCGGTGGGTATGAGTCACATACTCACCGGTGTCTCGTTAAGAGAGTGAGAGAATGCTCCTATAAAATTATCATTTCCTGATAGAATTGAAACAGAGAAAGCCCGAGCGGGCTTTTTTGATGCAAGCCAGGTAAGGATACCCCACTCGTATGTCCTACAATTTCCGCCTCTTCTGGCGAACCACCTACCGTTCCTTCTTCGCCTCCCAAAACACCCCCGCCCGTCTCACCCGCAAGCGAATTATTTTTCTACTGATGTTTTACATCATTTGGCCGATTGGATCGCTCATCCACTGGCTATGCTTTTTTTTGGACGATATACTCTTCCCCGGTTACAAAACCCAGATCATCGAAAAGCCGCTTTTTATCATCGGCAATCTGAGGAGCGGATCCACCTTCCTTCACCGGCTGCTTTCCCGCGATACGGAATCATTTACCAGCCTGACCACCTGGGATATTTATCTTGCTCCCTCTGTAACAGAAAAGAAGATCACCAAGTTTTTCTCGCGTTTGGATCGTAAATTAGGCGGCCATGTGCACCGCCTTTTGCATGCGTTCGATGAACGGACCCTTGGAAAATATAAGATCCATCGCATCTCGTTCTTCCAGCCGGAGGAGGATGAGAACATCCTGCTCCACATCTGGGATTCGTTCTGGGTCAGTTTCATGTTCCCGTTCATGGATGAGATGCCGAACTACCGGCACTTCGACGAGGCCCTGCCGCCCGAACGCAAGCGCCGCATCATGAAGTTCTACAAGTCCATGCTCCAGCGGCACCTGTATGCCACGGGCAAAAAATACTTTGTCGCCAAGAACCCCGCATTCAGTCCCAAGATTGGTACTCTGCTTGAATTCTTCCCGGATGCGCGCATCATCTACCTGGCACGCAATCCGCTCGATATGCTGCCCTCGACTGTTTCGTGGATCAACTATGCCCGGCGTGCCTTCACCGACCCAAAGGAAAAATATCTCTATCTCGAAGAGATCGTGGACCTGACACAGCACTGGTATCGTTATCCACTCCAGTACCTGGATACCCATCCTTCGCCCCGGCATCTGATCCTGAACTATGATGATTTGATCCAGCGACCGGAGCAGGTCATCCGCTCGTTCTACGAACAATTTGGCTACCCCGACAAACCCGGGCTGGACGATATCGTCGATGCGGCCGTCAAGGAAACGCTCATCTTCCGCAGCGATCATGTTTATTCGTATGAGGAGATGGGATTCACCCACAGACAGATCCTGGAGATCTATGCTGATATTTTCGAGCGGTTTGGCTTTGACAAGCGCGAGGATGAAATCAGCGATATCGAATCCCGAACCGTTATCGTATCCGCAGTGGATTAAGCAAAGCTCCCGAGCAAAACTCGGGAGCTTTTTTATCGTAAACTCGCAGGGGATAACCTTATGGTTTGTTCTCACCTGTTGAACCGGCAGACCGTTCCCTGGCCTTACGGGCGGCAATTTTGGCCCTTGCCTTTTTCTGGATCAGCGATTCGTTCTTCACCTGCTCTTTTTCAGAAGCTTCCTGCGGCACCGTTTCGCTGACCTGGTACTGCTCCTCCCAGTTTTCTGCAAACTTTAAATGGATTTTCTTGTAGCGTGCCAGGAGCATGACCACTCCGGTAATCGCCATCAGCGCAGCAATAAGAGCCGAGTAACTGATACCAAGGCTGCCGATCTTGGGCTGGTCGGGACGGAAGAACTCGATCAGGAAGCGTCCCAGCCCTGCCGCGACCAGCCAGCCCGCGAAGATGGTCCCAGGCTTGATTTCATCCTTATAACGCCTTGAGAGCCATAACAGGAGCCCTGCTGCACACAGATTCCAGATGATCTCGTAGGCAAATGTGGGATGAAAACGCGTGGTCGCGACCGGATACAGGTCAACCGGGTAAATGGGAAGCCGGTGCTCGGCAGAGATCGGTATTCCCCACGGCAGAGTCGTCGGGGGGCCGTAGAGCTCCTGGTTAATGAAGTTTGCAATCCGCCCGATCGCCTGGCCGATCAGAATGGCAGGCCCCGCAGAATCCAGGTAGATCCACGGATCCTGTTTGTTCTGGCGCAGGTAATACAGCAGGACCGCAGCACCGGCCAGGAATCCGCCGAAGATGTGAAGTCCACCTTGTGGGATATTGAGGATCTGGGCCGGGTTCTCCAGGTAATAACGGTTGCCGCCAAGGGTGGCATTCATCACATACCAGAGACGTGCCCCGATGATGCCTGCCGGCAAAATCCAGACGAGTGCGTCCCAGATCCGGTCACCCTTTTCGCCCCGCCTTGTCAGCTCGCGCTCCACGATGAGCGAGGCAACCACCACACCGATCATAACAATGACACCGTACCAGCGCAGCGGAATCTCGCGGCCGAATACGTGAAATGTATAAATTACGGGATTGATCAAATCATTACCTCAGAGAGAGTTTTGGGTGATTATACTGCCTCCCCTGTCAATTACATGAAACAGGTCAAGCCTTGGAAAAAGGACAGCCGGGTAGATTTTGTTACATCCGTCACAAGCAACTTGTGATAAATTGCACATTACTGTATAATTGAAATGCTTACAATGTGAGTCAACGTTTACTAAGTAAGTAAAGGTTTATAAAGATACTGCAATGCTTAAAATTAACCGCCAGACTGATTATGCTGTTCGTGTTGTACTCGCCCTCGCCAAACATGGTGAGGGTACACGCTTATCCAGCGCGGACATTCAACAGGAAATGTTGATTCCCAAGGCATTCATGAGCCGGATCGTTGCCCAGTTATCGCATCATGGATTGATCAATACTTTCCCCGGCCGTGATGGAGGTCTATCGCTCCCCCGCCATCCATCGCTGATCACACTCAAGGATGTGGTGGAGCTGTTCGAAGGCCCGGTCCTGCTCTCGGAGTGCATGCAGGTCAAGGGAGAGGATGATTGCCCATTTCAGTCCAATTGCCCGGTTCGACCGAAGTGGGGCCGCGTCCAGGTGGCCATGATGCGCGAAATGGCAGCCATTTCCTTCGAAGACCTTGCCAGGGAAGCTCTCGGCATTCCCGTGAAGGTACCGAGTTTCATTTAGGAATTCGCACGGCCGGAGGGCGCGTGCATCAATTTTCAAGGAGAATCTATGGATCCCTTATCACTTTCACGATGGCAGTTCGGCCTGACGACTGTCTATCACTTCCTGTTCGTCCCGCTTACTCTGGGACTGGGGTGGTTCGTAGCCTATATGCAGACCCGCTACTACCAGACCAAGGATGAATCCTGGCGCAAGATGACAAAATTCTGGGGCAAGCTGTTCCTGATCAATTTTGCCATCGGCGTTGTGACAGGCATCGTTCAGGAATTCCAGTTCGGCATGAACTGGTCGGAATACTCACGCTTCGTGGGCGACATCTTCGGCGCGCCCCTGGCAGTGGAAGCACTGCTGGCATTCTTCATGGAATCCACCTTCCTGGGCATCTGGATCTTCGGTGAAGGAAAGGTTCCCGAGAAGGTTCACCTCGCTTCGATCTGGCTTGTAGCGATCGGCTCCAACCTCTCTGCGTTGTGGATCCTGCTCGCCAACGGCTGGATGCAGCACCCGGTGGGATATATCATCAACACCACCACCGGCCGCGCCCAGCTTGTGGATTTCTTTGCCCTGATCACGAACCCCAAGGGCTGGCTGTTCTTCTGGCATACCATCGCCTCTGGCTTTACCACCGCTTCCTTCCTGATCCTGGGCATCAGCGCCTACCACATCGTCCGCAAACAAAATGTGGATTTCTTCAAGCGCTCGTTCCAAATGGCCGCACTGGTTGGCTTGATTGCCAGTGTGTTTGTGTTCCTGGGCGGCCATACCAATGGTCAGTACATGTTCCAAACCCAGCCGATGAAATTCTCGGCGATCGAAGCACACTGGGAAACCTCGCAGCCGGCCTCCTTCTCGCTTCTCACCATCGGCGACCTGACTGGCAAGCGGGAAGTCTGGTCGATCCGCGTTCCGTATGTCCTGAGCTTCCTGGCCTGCAATAACTTCAACTGCGAAGTACGCGGCGTGAATGATATCCAGAAGGAGTATGAGGCCCAATACGGTCCCGGTGATTACATCCCTCTCATGGTTGTTACTTATTGGGCCTTCCGTATCATGATGACGATCGGTCTCTTTATGATGCTGGTGACCTTCCTATTCTTAGTGGCAACCCGCAAGTCCAACTATGAGAACGCAAAGTGGATGAAGTGGGTACCCTGGGTGCTTGTTCTTCCGTATCTTGCCAATTCAGCCGGCTGGATCCTGACGGAATTTGGACGCCAGCCCTGGATCGTCCAGGGGCTGCTGGCCGTGTCCAAAGCGGTCTCCCCCAACCTGACCACGCTGGATGTGGCAGTCTCGCTGGTCGGCTACGTGGTCGTGTATGGGACCCTGGCAGTTGCCATGTTCTACCTGATGAGAAAGTATGCCATCGCCGGGCCGGATGCCGCCATACACGAATCCGTTGACGTCGAATCCGGTGGCATCGGTGAAGTGCTCCCCGTCGGCGCACAAGACTAACAAAAGAGGCATGACATGTCCTACGAATTTCTCCAATCCCTTTGGTTTATCCTGATTGCCGTACTGTGGATCGGCTTCTACTTCCTGGAAGGCTTCGACTTCGGCGTGGGAATGCTTCTCCCCTTCCTCGGCAAAAAGGATGAGGAACGCCGTGCCATCATCAACGCCATCGGCCCCACCTGGGATGGCAACGAAGTCTGGCTCCTGACCGCCGGCGGCGCGACCTTTGCCGCCTTCCCGATGTGGTACGCCACCATGTTCAGCGGCTTTTATATTGCCCTGTTCCTGCTGCTAATCGGCCTGATCATCCGCGGCATCTCCTTTGAATATCGCTCCAAGGATGCCAATCCCGCCTGGCGCCATCGCTTTGACTGGATGATCGCCATCGGCTCCTTCCTGGCCGCACTGCTGCTAGGCGCCGCCTTCGCCAACCTGGCCAAGGGCGTTCCGATCGGTCCCGACATGAACGTCGTCGGCCACGATGGAAACCCAACCAACGGCTTCATGATCACGTTCAGCCTGCTCAACCCCTATGGCCTGATCGGCGGTCTGACCACCGTGGCGGTCTTCCTCCTGCACGGCGCCAACTTCCTATCCCTCAAACTGGACGGTGACCTGCGCGAGCGCGCCCGTGCCTTTGCCAAGAAGCTCTATGTCTTTGCAGCGATCATGGTGGTGGTACTGGGAATTGCCACCTACTTATACACCGATATCCTGAGCAAGATC
>JBLNAU010000529.1:0-3121 GCA_050259515.1 Syntrophothermus sp. | reverse complement strand
CCCTTGCCGAACAGACCTCCCGATCCGATTGCGATCAGTGCCTGCGAAACGTTATACGTGGCGCCGAACGTTGCAGTCTTATCCGGGACAAGGAAGTTGGCGATGCGCTCCTGCTGGTATGCCTGCAGCCCCGGGATGCGGACCCCGGCCGTCGAAAGCGCAACAACCGTTCCGATCAGGATCAAACCGACAGCCGCGAAAAGGGCCAGGTGCTTCAATTGAATGCCATTGAACCACAGCAGAGACCCCAGGATGACCATCAGCACAACCACGTTGCTCAGGTTCGGCTGCAGCAGGATCCAGATGCCCAGGCCCATGACCCAAAAGAACGCCCCCAGGATCCAGCGCAGATCGCGCGGCTGGTTCTGGGTCCGATCGAAATAACGGGCCAGGAGGATGATGGCTGCGATTTTGGCGAATTCCGTCGGCTGGAGGAAGAGCACCCCGAGCTGGAACCAGCGGGCCGCCCCAAAGACTGCCTGCGCGCTGAGGAAAAGGGCGAACAGCAGCACGCTCATGACAACAAAGATCGGACGGTATAGTGCCATCCAGTAGCGGTAATCGATGGCCCCCACCACGAAGATCAAAACGATCCCCAGCAAGGCAAAATAGATCTGCCGGTTGATGAGCGGGGTAAGCACCTCGTTGCCTGCGACCGCGGAGCGGATCATGGTCGTGCCGAAGGCCGTGGCCAGGACGACCGCGCCCAACAGCCAGAAATCAAAATACCGCCAGGAAATCTCTTTAAGCATACAGAAACTTACTGAGTCGTCTTCCTCGAGCGGCGGCGGGACGAGCTCTTAATGGGGATATCGGCGATCAGGCGCTGGGACCGGCCGTCATGCTCCATGCCGATCTGCACAGCCTGCGCGTCGACCTCCACGTGACGGGAGATCGTGGCGATCAGATCATCCTTCAGGGAATCCAGCTCGGCTGGCGTCAGATCCGTGCGGTCGTGGATCAGGACAAGCTGCAGGCGCTCCTTGGCATCACCGGCACTTTTTTTCTTTCCGAAGAGGCGGTCAAAGAAACTCATGTCACTTCCTCCCCGCCAGCCGCTGGATGCGTGCCCAGAAATTGTCCTGATGATCGAGGGACATGAAAGGCACGCTTTCGCCGTTCAACCGCCTGGCAATATTTCGAAATGCCTGTCCTGCCCGGCTTTTCTGATCGAATGCGACCGGAGCACCGCGGTTCGAGCTGATGATCACGTTCTCATCCTCCGGGACGATGCCGATCAGCTCGATCGCCAGCAGGTCCAGGACGTCCTCGGGAGAAAGCATGTCTCCATTTTTGACAAGCGAGGGATTCAAGCGGTTGAGGATGAGAGCGGCCGGCCCTTTTTCCTCCGCCTCCAGGATGCCGATCACACGGTCTGCATCGCGGACGGCTGAGATCTCCGGATTGGTGACCACCAGGACGCGATCTGCGGCGGCAATGGCATTCCTAAACCCGCGCTCGATGCCCGCCGGGGAATCGATCAGGATGAAATCAGAATCCGGCCGCAGCTCCTTGATCAGGCGGCTCATATCGCTTGGAGAGACAGCATTCTTGTCGCGGGTCTGAGCCGCGGGGATCAGATAGAGCTCGGGCAGCTTTTTATCGCGGATCATGGCCTGCTTCAGCCGGCAGCGTCCTTCGATCACGTCCACGATATCGTAGACGATCCGGTTTTCCAGGCCCAGGATCACGTCCAGGTTGCGCAGGCCGATGTCGCCGTCGATGGCGACGACCTTATGGCCGTTGGAAGCAAGCGCGACGGCCAGGTTGGCGACCGCCGTGGTCTTCCCCACCCCACCTTTTCCCGAGGTAATTGTGATAACTTTTGCAGGCATACCGTTTCCTATGATAAAAGCTGCTTATTGTATTTGCAGAACAAATCCTGCCTCACACTTCTTTTCCACTTGACCAGAACTCTGTCTGGAGCTTGCCATTGGGATTGATCCGCGCCCGCTCGGGTCGTGGACTCTCACGCGGTTTTAGTATGCCTGAGACCTCATCTGCAATACGCAGTTGGGTCGGGGAAAGGTCGAGGGCGCAGACCATGGCTGCCCGGTTGCCCTTCGAGCCGGCATGGACCATGCCGCGCAGCCTGCCCCAGATGATGACATTGCCTTCCGCCACAATCTCTGCGCCCGGGTTGACATCGCCCAGCACCACCACATGGCCGGAGAACTCGATCCGCGTTCCGGAACGGATCGTGCGGTTCAGGAACATGGCTGTTTCCTCGCCCAGGTCGCTCACCGAAAACTGGCGGGACTCTTCCGGCCGCGGCTTGGAGATCCGGGTCGCAAGGCCGAGCAGCTGGGCGGTGTTTTCCGTGGTGGCCGACTCGCTGATCACAGCCCACAAGGTGATGCCGCGCTCGGAAAGCCGGTCGCGCAGCTCCACGAGCTCATTGACATGCAGCACCTGGCTGGATACGTCCAGGGCCAGCCGCGCCCCTTGAAAGAAGGAAGGCTGGGAATCCACCTGGGCGATCAAAGCATCGCGCTGCTGCTGCCAGGGTGCGTCGTCCAGGGAGACGAGCAGCCCGTCACGCAAGCCTTTGATCTGGATGAGTGAATTTGTCTCATTCATGGAACGACCGCTGTGGATACCTGAGCTTTCCCTGTATAAATTTGTTTCAATCCCGTACTGCCTAAAATTATTTAAACAGACCGATCAATGTGCCGCTTGTCTCTTGCCTCACTTTACGTTTCATCCATGCGTGCAGGCTGAAATTTCTACTATGATTAAAGGAACTGATGCGGCGCGCTGTGAATTGATTTCAAATTATAGCATGAAGGCAGAGGTGCATTATCCGCCTCCGGTCTTCGCCAGGTCAATGGACTTGAGCTCGAAGTAAGCCTGCATGATCCGCGCCACGATCGGAGCAGCCACCGTACCGCCTTCACCGCCGTTATAAGCAAACGCCAGAATGATGATCTCGGGATCGTCATACGGTGCGTAGGCCAGGGTCCAGGCATGGGTGGGCCAGGCACCGAACTGGCAGCGGTTGGCCTTGCGGGCCACGTCGTCACAGTACTCGGCCGTCCCGGTTTTTCCGGCCACGGCGATCGGGATCGGATACAGCTCGTTGAAGACCCGGTTTAGCGTTCCCAGCGGGCTTTCGGTCACT
>JBLNAU010000528.1:0-3561 GCA_050259515.1 Syntrophothermus sp. | reverse complement strand
CCGAGCTGAAGAAGCTTTTAACGCCTCTCCAATATGAGGTCACCCAGCATGAGGGGACCGAGCGGCCATTTTCGAACGAGTATTGGAATAATAAAAAAGAGGGCATCTACGTGGATATCGTATCCGGTGAGCCGCTATTCAGCTCTTTGGACAAATATGACTCCGGCACAGGCTGGCCCAGCTTTACCCAGCCCCTGGAGACTGAAAACATCATCACCCACACGGACTACAAGTTGTTCATGCCGCGCACCGAGGTTCGCTCCAAGCAGGCCAATTCCCATCTGGGACACGTCTTCGATGACGGCCCGGCGCCAACCGGACTCCGCTTTTGCCTGAATTCCGCCGCCCTGCGCTTTATCCCGGTGGAAAAGCTGGAGGAGGAGGGATACGGAGAATATCTATCCCTTTTCAAATCGGGTGACTGAAAGCGCAGCCCGGACCACGGAGGGTTGAACCCGCTTAAAAAGACAGCCCGTCGAGTGACGGGCTGTCTTTTGCTTACATAGATCGATCCCGGTATACTTACCGCAGAAACAGCTGATTCAGCTCGCGCAATCTGGCCGCGAGGTCTTCACTCATATCCTTCTCGTCCATTCGCCAGTTCCAGTTCCCACCCAGGCGGCTGGGGAAGTTCATGCGCGCTTCCCCGCCCAGGCCCAGGGCATCCTGCATGGGAGTGACCGCATACACAGCGACCGAGGACCAGATGGCGCGGATCATCTTCCAGGGGATGTCGCTGCCATCCGTATCGAGATACCGGCATGCGTATTCCCGCTCACTCTCCGGGGCGGTCTCATACCAGCCGAGCACCGTATCATTGTCATGGGTCCCCGTGTAGGCTACGCAGTTCGAAGGATAATTATGGGGAAGAAATGGGTCTGCCGGGCTGGAAAACCCGAACTGCAGAATCTTCATCCCGGGCAGGTGGAAGCTGTCCCGCAGATCAACCACATCGGGGGTGATGACGCCGAGGTCTTCGGCAATGATTGGCAGGGTCTCCCCATCCTTGCCGCCCAGGGCAGGATAAAGCGCCCGGAAAAAATCCTTCCCAGGGCCGGTCACCCACCGACCATGCTCGGCGGTGGGGTTCCCATAGGGGATTTCATAGTACCCGGCAAAGCCCCGGAAATGATCGAGGCGGACAATATCCACAAGGTTGAGCACGGAATGGAATCGCTTGATCCACCATTCATAGCCGTTCTTCCGATGCTCGCTCCACTTGTAAAGCGGGTTTCCCCACAACTGGCCGGTCGCCGAAAAGTAATCAGGCGGAACGCCGGCGACAACCGTTGGCCTGCTTTCATCGTCCAGGAAAAAGAGCTCCGGGTTTGCCCAGGCATCGGCACTATCATAAGCAATGAAGATGGGGATATCGCCGATGATCGTGATCCCGTTGTCATGTGCATATTCCTTCAGCCTGTTCCACTGTCTAAAGAACAAAAATTGATAAAAGGAGTGGCGCAGGATACTTTTTGGATAACTGGCCCGCGCCTTTTCCATCAGAGACACGTCCCGTTTCCGTGTAGGCTCATCCCACTCGCTCCAGGGACCGCCACCATTGGCTTCCTTGATGGACATGAAGAGGGCATAGTCGTCAAGCCAGGAGGCATTCTCGGCACGGAACTGCTCGAAGCCGGCACGCAACTCCTCGGGCGCGGAAGAGAAGCGGGAGAATGCCTTTTCCAGGATATAAAGCTTCCAGGGGATGAGCTGCCCATAGTCCACGCTCGAGGCGCTGAACTGAGGCATTGTGACAAAGTCATCGCCGGTCAGCAGGCCGTCTTCCATCAAGGCATCAAAGCTGATCAGATACGGGTTTCCAGCAAATGCAGAAAAACATTGGTAGGGAGAATCACCATAACCGGTTGGGCCCAGCGGAAGAACCTGCCAGAGTTTCGAGCCTGTCGATGCAAGCCAGTCCACAAAACGAAAGGCCTGTGGACCGAGATCTCCGATGCCATATCGACCCGGAAGGCTGGTGGGATGCAATAATATTCCGCCCGCACGGTTAAAGTTCATTAGGTAACCTCCTGGTTTGGATGAATTGCCCTGCACGGACATGTTTATCATCAAAATCGTCCGGGCAAACATCTGTGCCCACTCCCCCGTTCGGATCGATGACAACGCCTTCCGGGACAGTGCTATTCTTGCCCACAATCGCGATATGCTTTGCGGGGTCCGCAACCCCACCGCCGATCCGGCAGTTCTGGCCCAGGATTACGCGCTTATCGAGCACAGCGCGCTCGATGACACATCCACTTTCAACAACGCAGTCGGTGAGAAGGATCGACTCACGAACGATCGCTCCCGGCCGGATGACCACTCCCGGGGAGAGCACACTGCTCTCGACCCGCGAATCCGCGCCGATGTAACAACCGTCACAGATCATGCTTGCATACACGTGGGCGCTGGCCGGCAGACGAGCCGGGGCGCGCTCCTCCGTCCGGGTATGGATGATCCAATCCCGGTTGTATAACTTGAGAGCCGGGGACGGGGAAAGCATGTCCATATGGGCCTGCCAGTAGGATTCCAGCGTCCCGACGTCCATCCAATACCCGGTATAGGGAAAGGCAAATACGCGGGCCTTGGCCTCGAGCAGGCCGGGAATAATATCCTTGCCGAAATCATGGGAGGATTTCCGGTTTTGGCGATCCGCCCATAACACCTTGTCCAGGAGGTCGCGATTGAAGAGATAGACCCCCATGTTGACAAGGTTGGAAGGCGGATCCTTGGGCTTCTCGATGAAGGAGGTGATGCGGTAATCGTCGTCCGCGGCCAGGACGCCGAAGCGGGTGGCTTCTTCGATGGGAACGCGGATCGTACCAATGGTCACATCCGCCTGGTGGTCCAGGTGGAAGGAGATCATCGGCTCATAATCCATCGTGTAAATGTGATCGCCTGAAAGGATCAGGACATGGTCTGGAGAGCCATTTTTGACAAAGCCAAAATTCTGCTGGACAGCGTCGGCGGTGCCGGCATACCAGTCTGAGTCGTTACGGGCCTTGTATGGGGTCAGGATCCTGACCCCTCCGGTAAAGTCCCGGTTGAGGTCCCAGGGTGCCCCTGAGCCGACATGCTCCATCAGGGATTGCGGACGGTCTTGGGCCAGGACCATCACGTCAAAGATGCCGGAATTGACACAGTTCGAAAGTGGAAAATCGATGATCCGATATTTGCCTGCAAATGGCACGGCGGGCTTTGTCCGTTTTTGTGTGAGAACCCCCAGGCGTGAACCTTCTCCTCCTGCAAGTATGACAGCACGTGTCTTCATGGTTCCCTCTTCATTGGATTGGTTTAACTTGCCGTGACTTTTACACCGGGTGTTTCAATCATTCTTTTATAGAGATTCAGGTACTTCCTGGCAGAATGGGGCCAGGAAAAATCAAGCGCCATGCCTGCCTTTTGCATCTCTGCCCAGCGCTCGCGATCTGGATAAAGGCTTAAGGCGCGGCGGACCGCGTCGTTAAAAGGCTTGACCCTTGCTTCGGCGAATGCAAAGCCGGTTACATTGTCGGTGACCGTATCCTGCAGGCCGCCCACAGCCCGCACCAGCGGCAGACA
>JBLNAU010000527.1:0-3000 GCA_050259515.1 Syntrophothermus sp. | reverse complement strand
CATAGGAAAGCTTTGCAGAAAGAAACTGATCGGAGGTCAAGGGTGAGCCTGAAAGCGATACGTACAGCGGCGTGGCAGTGTACTGCACGCCAAAATCAAGCAGACCGGGAGTCCCTGCAACCCTGGGCTGGCCGGTGGCATTCACCGACGTTGGGGTCAATGTATAGGTCGGAGATGGCCCGGGTGTTCGGGTGGGCGGACGGGCATTCTGGCTGCCCGGGAGGATGAATCCAAAGACCACTGCCCCGACGAGCACTGCGCCCAGGGCAACCAGCCCGCCGATCCTGGCTACCGGGCTGGCTTTCACTGCAGCCCAGCCTTTGGGCCTGGGTTTTTCATGGGCAAGCAGCAGCTTCTGCTCCCAGGTGCGCGGGCGGTTCACAGGAAATGGCTGGACGCTGTCATCTGCCGGCAGGGCCCCGTGCAGGATCAGACCGCGTCTGGCGGCATCGGTATTTGGGTCCAGCTTGAGCGCAGTCTGCAGACAGTAGATCCGCTCCTTGGGCGTATCCATTGTGGCGCTCATCCAGACCCAGTAGGTTGCGTTGTTTTGATTGGTCTTTAACAGTCCCGTCAGCAGCTCGCGTGCACGGGTCTTTTTTCCCTCACGCAAGGCTTCCACTGCTTCCTGGAATACAGCATCGTCTTCAGCCATAGGCTGATTTTACCCCACTCGTCCTCTTATCGCAGACCGGTCAACTCTGCGCGTGACCGGCTTCGTGAAACTCCTCCACCTGGTAGATCAACACCTCCAGATGTTTTCTTCGCCATAGCTCGGGATCCGCTCCCATCTTATAGCAAAGATTGCTGAGGAACTCAGCCCGGTCGGGAATCTTTTCCCAGACCTGCGGCAGGAACGTGGCGCGCCGAAAGGCATCCCGCAAAATGACCCCATCCACATGCGGACGCAGCCTGGACAGGAGATCATTCGCATCCTCGTATTCCAGGGGGACGGGGCGTGTCAGCCTGGAGACCTCAATATCAATCCGACTCAGCTCACGCTCGTTCACCGGAGGAAAGCGCGGGTCTTCCAGGGCGGCGGCGATCGCGTGGTCACGCACATCCTGAGCGAGGGGTTGGTACGGCTCCAGCGCCCCGATGCAGCCGCGCAGCTGTCCGCCTTCGGTCAGTGTGACGAAGGTTGCTCCCTGCTCGCGCAGTTTCGGCGTAAGAACCGATGAGTCCAGCGGCGGCAGATCCCTGCCTCTCACGCCATGTTCCAAGGCTTCGCGCGCCAGGCGAAGTAATGTCGTTTGTTCTTCAGGGGTTAATTTATCTTCCATCGCTCTGCCTCTTTCATTTGCAGAACTAAGCTGTGGGTTCCTTCAGCTTCCAATATACACGATTGTGATAGACCAGTGGATTCCCGTCTCCCTCGCCACGCACCGCGATGACTTCTGCCACGAACAGTGTGTTCTCACCAACCGGGATGGACTTGACCACCCGGCAGTTAAAGCAGGCGATCCCCTCCTGGATCAACGGCGCATCGATGAGAAGTTTCTCTGTGCGTACTCCATCGAACCGATCATGGATCTCGGAATGCTTTCCCGCAAAACGATCGGAGAGCTCCTTCTGATGCGAAGCGAGAATGGTGATGGAAAATTCACCGGACTTCTCAACCAGTTCATGCGTATGGGTTAACTGTCTCAGAGCCACCGAGATCAGTGGGGGATCGAGGGAAATGGAAGTAAACGAGTTCACTGTCATGCCATATCGATGACCATCATGCTGGGCGGTGACGACCGCCACACCGGTTGTCCAGGCACGCATGGCATGACGGAGCTGTTCGGGGTCCAGGGTCATGATTATTTTCTCCATAAATTTCATCATAATGGTGAGGTAGGTCAGAGTCAAGATTATGATCTCAAAGCGGATAAACTTCTTACACTTCGACTCAACTCCGGAAAATGCATGCAGAAGTATTGCAAATCCATTTGAGAAATCTGTACAAGGCATTTTATTCCTTAAATCCGCTGCAAAAGACTGAATTTTGCCCCCTTTTCTCCCTTGCAAGGTAGAGTCTTAAAAGGTAATATTATGCGCAAGAGACATGGATTCGACTCCATCCCGTCCTGCGAGGCGTAGACGCCCATTCCGTGCAGTGCAAGCCACGATTGCGATTGCCATACTCCTGGCAACGCTTTTTACAGCGCTGCCCTCGCGAGGGCTCGTCTCGGGGGATTTTTATGAACGCCTGAGCGTTGTATTGACCCCGCGTCCCGGAGAGAATGTGCCCCTGGCTTCCCAGCCTCAGGAACGGATCGGCATTGTTGCAGGACATTCAGGAAATGACTCCGGCGCCGTCTGTGTGGATGGGAATGGGAATGTCACACTTACTGAAGCGGATGTGAATCTCGAGATCGCTGCCCTCGTCCAGCAGCGCCTGACAGAGGCGGGATACCAGGTCGATCTGCTGCGCGAATTCGATTCGCGCCTGAACAGTTATCGGGCTCTTGCCATTGTTTCCATCCACAACGATTCATGCGAATACATCAACGACCAGGCGACCGGGTTCAAAGTGGCTGCGGCGCTCAACACGCATGACCTGAACCGGGCCAATCGTCTGACCGCCTGCCTGGTGGACCGTTATGAGAAAACAACGGCCATGACCTACCATGCCGGGAGCATCACCGGGGATATGCGCGAATATCATGCCTTCCGCGAGATCGACCCGAACACCGTGGCTGCCATTATTGAAACCGGCTTCCTGAATCTTGATCGCGAGATGCTTACCAAACATACAGACCTTGTGGCTGAAGGCGTGGCGCAGGGCATTTTATGTTTTGCCAAGAATGAGAATATCGAGCCGACGCCCATCCCCAGTGTAGCGCCATGACCTCCTCTTCCAATAAGCGATCCTGCCTTAGACCGATCCTGTGGTTTTTCCTATTCCTGGCCTGCGTGGGACTGGCGGCGTTTTCCTTTACCACGTTCCCGGCCAGCGCAGCATTGTTTGCCTCCCCCACGCCAACCCAGGAAAATTTGTGGGCACCGATGACC
>JBLNAU010000526.1:0-5024 GCA_050259515.1 Syntrophothermus sp. | reverse complement strand
GGAGCGTACAGAGGGCGCGTTCACCAGGCTGATCGAAGGGTTGAATTCACTCCAAGCCTGAGTGAATCCAGGTTTTATAAGCAGGATACAAATGCCCTCTCAAAAATTCGCCGATAAATACCTCCTCGCCGTGGAGCAGGCTGTAAAAGAAAAGCCCTCCGGCGGTCTCAACGGCTTCGAGCAGGAATGGAATCTGCTGGATGAAGGCCTGCGACCTCTCCTTACCGTTGGGGCGGGACCCAGCCAGCATTCCTTTGTGGATTACCTGCGTGCCGAGTGCATTCCACTCTGGCAGAAGCAGTTCAGCCAGCTGGAAGTCTTCCACTGGATGATCGAATGGGCGACCCGTCCCTATTACAGCCCGCGCGGAGCGATTTATGAAGCGCGGTTGATGGAAGCCACGCTGATCAATGCCCTCCATCGAGCCGGTTTGAATTTTGGGGAGCGCCTGCACTACTGGCATGGCAATCTGCTCTTCCTGACGGACATCGGGCACGATTCCATCCCGGGCAACTGGACCATCGCCAAGCGCCGCTACCTCGAAAAATGTGTGGACCTCTACGGGGCTACGCTGGCGACCACCGGCATCCACACCAACATGTCCCTGCCCGATCCGCTCTTCGCCTGGGATTTCATGCATCTTTCCCCCAGCGAGCGCGGCGACCAGCATCTCGACGAGTACAAATCCGAGTTCTATATCACGGCCACCCGCCTGCTGCGTGCGTTCGCTTCGCTCTTTATTGCGACGACCGCCTCCACGCCAATGCAGGCCCAGGTCCGCGGCGGACGCGCCGTGGTGGCCCTGACTGAGTTCGATTCGATCCGCAACCTGACCTTCCCCAATCCACCGGCCATCGATCTGCCCGACCTGTATCGCTCCTACAGCGATTATCTGCAGATTTCCTATGACCTGGTGCGCCGCGGTGTCCGCTTCGGGAACAACAACTGGACGCCGATCCGTGCCCGCAGCTTTGCCGAGCCCGTCGAGCGAATCATCTCCACGACCAGCGACCAGCTCGCTTCGCTCTACGCCCGCGGCCTGTTCGCCGCCGGGGAGGCGACCCCTCCAGAGGAGATGGCCCAGCAGATCGAAAAGCAGAACCTGATGGCCCGCATTAATCTGCCGATGGGCCGCGTCGAGGTCCGCACTGACGAGGGCGGGCATTCTCTTGACCTGGATATCGCCAACCTGACCTTTAAACATCTTCTGCTCCTGCGCATCTATTCCGACCCGACCTTTGCGCGCAGCTTTCGCTACGATCGTGAAGACATCACCCGCGCCCGCACCGGCGAGAACCTGGCGGCCCGGTACGGCTTGCGGGCGGAGATCGAGAATCCACTGACCGGAAAACCGATCTCCATACGCGCCTTCCTGAAATGGACGCTCAATGAAGTCAAGCCGCTGGCCGAAGCCTTGAACCTGTGGAAAGATTTAAATCCGCTTGTCGAGATGGCCGATGGCGGGCGCAATACGGCCGAGAAGATCCGGGCCCGCCTGCAGATGGAGCTTGGCGAGAATGATGAAGTCCCCCTAAGTGTGTTGAAGGAGCTATTCTTCGAGCACGAGGCCATGGTCAAAGCAGATGTGGAACGCGTGGCCGCAGACTACACATCCCTCGGGCCGGATGCCTCCAAGGTGGCCGAGTTCCTGCAGCGCGGCCGCGACGCAGCCCGCCAGATCCAGAACGCACCCATCCAATTCCGCCCAAGGACCCATGCCATGATCGAAACCTCCTACCCTGATAAAACTGCTGAGATCCTAGCCCTCGCCCAGCAATTGATCCGCATCCCCAGTGTGACCGCCTCCCCCAATGAGCGGCTGGAGGAAGTCCACCGCGCTGGCTCCCTGGTGGACGATTATCTTAGAAATGCAGGCCTCGAAGTCAAATACTTCGACGGCAAATATCCAGCAGTGTACGCGCATTTCCCCTCTCCCCAGGGGAGAGGGGCTAGGGGTGAGGGAAATCGGGGTGAGGGCGAAATCCTCCTCACCGGCCACTTCGACGTCGTCGAGCCCGAGCCCGACGACTCCCAATTCACCCCTCACATCGAAGGCGACTACCTGCATGGCCGCGGCGCCGCCGATATGAAGACCGTGGTTGCCACCTATCTGGTCTGGATGAAGGATCGGATGAAGCAGGGAAAGCCCTATGCGAACATCTCACTGCTGCTGATCGGCAACGAAGAAAACGGAGAGGCAGAAGCCTGGGGCACGCCGCACGTCCTGAAGGAGCTGAATTTAACGCCTTCCCTCTTCATCGCAGGGGAGCGGACCGGGGAAAAAGGTACTGAGCTCTTTGGCGAGATCTGCATAGAGAACCGCGGTGTGATGCGCTTCGACGTAGTGGCCCGCGGTGCGAAGGGTCACAGCGGCGTGGCCGGCACCGGCGACCTGAGCGAGAAACTGATCGCGGCCCGTTCCGCCTTGAGTGAAATGTTCGCATCCCACCTCACTCTGAAATCCGCGGATGGTTGGCAGTCGCAGGCCAAATTCCCGTTCATCAACGTCGGGACGCCGGGCGTGTATAACGTCACGGCGGGGGAGGGAATCCTGGGCGTGGAGATCCGTCCCATTCCGCAGGACGATGTGGCAGGGTTAAGGTCGAAAGTTGAAGAGTACTGCCAGGCGAACGGCCTGGAGCTGTGCATGAACGTGATGGAGAACGGCGTCGCCTGCGACCCAGAAAACGCTGCCTTGAAAGCGCTGATCGAAGCAGTCCGGCAGGCTTCCGGGGAGGAGCCGCGGATCGGCAGAAAGCTGCCGGGCACCAGCGCCCGCTTTGCCCCGGGCGGGCAGGCGGTGGTCTGGGGCCAGTCTGGCGTCGGTCCGCACGCGAAGAATGAGGCCCATTATATTCCCAGCATCGAGCCGTATTACCGCTCCCTGAACGAGCTGGCAAAGCTTTGGAAGTAAAAAAGCTAATTCATCAGATCACGAAGATGTATAATGAGTGTACCAGTTGAATAGATCGCCCAGAGAAAGTTGGATCATTCCATGCAAATTTCCTTTTCACTTCCTGATAATCAGTTTGTAACTGAATCGCCGGAAGAGGCAACTCGGAAAATTCGTATGTTTGCCGCCTTGGGACTCTACCAAGCCGGTGAGGTTTCGGTTGGTGCAGCGAGTGAGCTGGCCGGACTGGATCGATATGAATTTTTAGAGTTTTGTAAACGAGAGGGGGTTGTGTTGCGCACGCAAACCGTAGATGAATTGGAAAAAGATATAAAGAAATTTGTAGCACGGTAATAATCCATGCTTATCGTTGCAGACAGTTCCGCTCTTATTGCACTTGCAGTTTGTGATGGATTAGCTATGATTTTGCAGGTATACGATGATCTGAAAAACCGGAAGCGGTTTATGTAGAAGTTGTAGCACCGGAAAAACCTTACTCTGATGCTTTAGGATCGTTTTTGGCTGAAAAGGTCGTGCAGGTGGATGTAAGCCGTTGGGTAGTGACGGCTGGTGGTCTTGGACGTGGTGAAATTGAGGCGATGGCGTTATACAAACAACTCTCGGCAGATGTGCTGTTGATTGATGATCACCGTGCTAGAGTGGTTGCTGAGCACAACCAGATAGAATGTATCGGTGTGCTGGGATTGCTTCTTGTTGCTAAACAACGAGGAAAAGTAAGTTCGATTGCACCCTATGTTAACCGACTCCGCCAGTCATCGATATTCTACGCAGAAGATTTGCTTGACAGAGTGCTAAAGCTTGCAGGGGAATAGAATGGGGTGAGGACTCGACTTGATTTGCTCCCGGTGGGCAGGCGGTCCGCACGCGAAGAATGAGGTCCATTACATCCCCAGCATCGAGCCGTATTACCGCTCCCTGAACGAGCTGGCAAAGCTCTGGAAATAAAAACAGCGGCGACCCTAGAGGCGCCGCTGTTTCTTTAATTTTGGCTTGGTTCGTCGAAGGTCGGGGACCGAGCCGAAGGGTGGACCGCAGATCTCTCTTCGTTGGTGATCAAAAGGGTGGCTCTATTTTGGGTTGCTGCTCATTCGCAGTTGGTCCCATAGGAAAGCCAAAATATCCGAGCTTTCCTCGATCTGGATCGCGACCGGCTTGCCGAAGCCATGACCGGCCTTGGTCTGGATGCGGATGAGAACCGGTGTTTCTCCGTTCTGGCAGGCCTGCAGGCGGGCGGCGAACTTGAAGGAGTGACCGGGCACCACGCGGTCATCGTGGTCGGCTGTGGTGGTGAGCGTGGCAGGATAGGCTGTTCCCGGTTTGAGATTGTGATACGGTGAATAGGAATATAGCGTCTTGAACTGTTCCGGATCGTCCGGTGAACCATAATCACTGACCCAGGCCCAGCCAATGGTGAATTTGTGAAAACGCAGCATGTCCATCACGCCGACATGTGGAATGCAAACCCCAAAGAGGTCCGGGCGCTGGGTCATGCAAGCTCCCACCAGCAGGCCACCGTTCGAGCCTCCCTCAATGGCAAGCCGGGGAGTGGCGGTGATCTTTTCGGCGATCAGCCATTCGGCGCAGGCGATGAAATCATCAAACACATTTTGTTTCCGGTCCAGCATGCCACCCTGGTGCCATTCCTCTCCATATTCTCCGCCGCCCCGCATATTGGCGGAGGCGAAGACACCTCCCATCTCCAGCCAGACCAGGATCGGGATTTCAAAGCTGGGCAGGATGGAGATGTTGAATCCCCCGTATCCATACAACAGGGTTGGGTTTTGGCTGTTGTGCTGCAATCCCTTTTTATGGGTGAGATACATCGGGATCCGGGTGCCGTCTTTGCTCGTGGCAAATACTTGGCGGGTCTCATAGGCGCCGGGATCAAAGTCGAGCTCGGGGGAATTGACCGGTTCAGCCTGCCGTGTCTCAAAGCTGTAGCGGTATACGGTTGTCGGATAGAGGAAGGATTGGAAGGTATAGAACAGCTCATGGTCGGTGCGCGAGCCGTGCAGACCCAGCTCGTTGACCTGCACCACCGATCCGAGAGCGGGGAACGGAATTTCTCCATCCGCGGATCCATCCAGCTTGAACAAGCGCAGAACGTGGT
>JBLNAU010000525.1:0-2681 GCA_050259515.1 Syntrophothermus sp. | reverse complement strand
GTAAACTCCATCGCCTCGATCGCTTTTCGAAAGAACTCCGCCTTCTCATAGGCCTGTTCCAGGGTCGTCTCTGGCAGCAGGATGGCAAATTCCTCGCCCCCGAACCGGGAGACGACATCATACTCCCGGACGGACCGCTTCATGGCCGTGGCCACACCGATCAGCACCTCGTCCCCGGCCAGGTGGCCGTAGGTATTATTGATATTGCGAAGAAGATCCAGGTCAGCAATAATGACAGACAGCGGACGATCGAAGCGCTTTGAGCGGGCCAGCTCACTATCCAGCTGCTTCTTGAAGTAGGCGTGGTTGAACAGGCCGGTCTTGCTGTCGAGCTCGGTTTTCCGCTCCAGCGCCGGGATGCGCAGGGCCCGGTACAACAAGTAGGTCGGGATGATAAATAGAACGATCGCAAAGGGGTTGTATCTCCAGACGATGGCCAGGCTGGCTCCAAAATAGAGCAGTGAAACATCCAGTACGAGCGGGAAGAAATCGAGAACGCCTGATTTCATGAAATTTTGCCTGTGCATCGACCAGAGCAGAAAACCTCTCAGCGCATGATTGAATACGGCAAAGATGGCCATCCCAAGGATAAGTGCCAGAATATCATGTTCCGAGATCATGGCAGTGCTTTGCTGGATCCAGGAATACACCAGCCCGGCAACTTCGGTGACCACCAGATAAGTACCCATGTTAAAGAATTGGAGATACCAGGGCGATCGGTACCAGATCCATTCCACCAAATGGGAAATCCCAATCACCAGGATGGCAGTCCCGGCCCCAAATTCAGAAAAAGTAAAACCATAGACCACAAAACTGAATGTGTAATGCGACCGGCTGTTGGATCCTTCGACTCTCAGAATGAGCGCCAGGGAGGCCAGCACGCAAAGGACCGCCAGCAGCCAGGGCTCACTAAAACGCATATCATGGAGATGGACAAACAAAACCGAGATTCCCGCCAGGTAGATCGCGAATAAATAGAGCCGGGTAAAAAGTGAAAATGTTTTCATCGAAGAATCCATCGGAAATGGCTCGCTTGCACCCTGTTTTATCTCAGCCTGCTGGAGATCGAAAAGGCCATATTCCTATCCTATTTTCCTCCCTGATGGAAAAGCTTGATATACGTAGAAATACGTAATTCGCCGGTTGAAGAATACGTACTCTTCCAGGTCCCTTAAAAAGAACCAGAGTGGAGACTCTTTCAACTGTCGAGGGTCAGGATTCCCCGTCTGAACGCGTACCGGATTAACTCCGTCTGATTCTTCAGCCCAAGCTTGTTCATCATCCGCCCCCGGTGGAGCTCGGCGGTGCGCGGACTGATCGAGAGCCGCCTTGCGATTTCCGCACTGCTGAGTCCCTCGGCAGCCATTTGCAGGATTTCCCGCTCCCGGTTGGTCAGGGTCTGGTATGGATCTGAGGTCGATTTCTGGGCTGACTCGATCAACACATCGATCAACCGCTCAGAGATCCTCGGGCTCAAATAGCGCCGCCCTTGGATCACCTGCTGGACGGCGTTGACCAGCTCGCTGGGTCCCGTCTCCTTCAGGACATAGCCAAGCGCGCCCGCTTTCAAAGCCTCCACCACGTACACATCCGCGCTCTGCATCGACAGGACAATGCAGCAGGTTTCGGGAGAGCGTTCCTTCACCTGCTTTAAGACCTCCAGGCCGTTCAGCTCAGGCATCACGATATCCACGATCAGCACATCCGGCTTGAACCTTTCCACAAGCTGGACGGCCTCGAGTCCATTGCTCGCCTCCCCCACCACCTTCAGGTGGGGTTCGGCCTCCAGCAAATGCCTGAGCCCCTGGCGAACGATCGGATGGTCATCTGCCAGTAGAACGGTTACGCTCATGTTTTCTTCTTTCAAGGGGATGATCGGTCATTGGCAGAGCCGCCACGATCTGGGTCCCCTGATTGATAAAGGATTCAACCAGGAGGTATCCGCCCAGCAGACTGGCCCGCTCCCGCATGCCGCTCAAGCCCGAGCTCGGTTTCAGCTCTGCAGAGGTGTCGAAGCCTTTGCCGTTATCCAGGATCTCCACCCACAAAGTATCCTCCTGCACCACCAGCCCGACAAAGACCTCCTTTACCTGGGCATAGCGGGCAGCGTTGGTCAGCGCCTCCTGAATGATCCGGTAGGCGGCCGTTTCGATCTCCAGGGGGATGCGCCCGGGGAATTGATCATATTGAAAATTGACGTGGATGCCGGTCTGGCTGGCATAGCGGTCGATATGCCAGAGCACGGTGGGAACCAGT
Source organism: Syntrophothermus sp. (assembly GCA_050259515.1). Lineage (GTDB taxonomy): Bacteria > Chloroflexota > Anaerolineae > Anaerolineales > Villigracilaceae > Defluviilinea. The sequence continues at coordinate 425 of JBLNAU010000525.1, read as the reverse complement.
CCCATATCGTCCAGCATGGAGGGACGCAGGTTGAGTGACATCTCCCGGACATCCCGGATGATCTCGGTCACAGCGTCCTGGATCTGTTCGAGCCTTGTCCGCTGTGCGTCGACGGCCTGGTTTTTGGCGGTTTCAAGCATGAACTGCAGGCCGGTCAGGCTTTGACCGAGGTGGTCATGCAGCTCCCGGGCGATCCGCCGCCGCTCGGTCTCCTGGATGTCCACCAGGCTTTTTGCCAGTTTGCGCTGGCGCTCGCGTCCTGCCCGGACCTGCTCGAACAGCTCGGCGTTCTCGATGGCGCTGGCAGCCTGATCTGCCAACCCTTTGAGCAGCGCAGCTTCATCCTCCAGCAGAGTTTTGGGCTGCTGTGAGAAGGCTGAGATCAGGGCGCCCATCAGGTTATTTTCCCGAAACAGACCCGCGAT
>JBLNAU010000524.1:0-3651 GCA_050259515.1 Syntrophothermus sp. | reverse complement strand
GAACGATGGGGACAAGCGTCAGGATGGGATCGGCGAACCAAAGTATATTTTTGGGGATGAGATGGAGAACGTCCCTGAGAACATAGTTCACGAGGCCGGCCTGCCCGTTGAACATGTACTCAAAGAGCAGGCTGACGATCACCCAGGATGTAATGACTGGCAGATAATATGCCACACGAAAGAAAGTCCGGCCGCGGAAGTTCTGGTTGAGCAGCAGGGCCACACCCAGGCCAAGGAATAGCTTTACCGTGACCGTGATGACCGTGTATGCCAGCGTGTTCAAAATGGCCCGCCGAAAAATGGGATCAGAAAGGGCATGTTGATAATTCTTAAATCCCACAAACACCGATTGCTCGGGGTGAACGATCTTCCATTGAAAGAAACTGATCCGCAGGGAATACAACATGGGCCCGAGAAAGAACAGGGCAAAGAGCACCAGCCCGGGGAGCATAAAGATCAGCGCAGGGATCAGATCTGAACGGCGTTTGGAATACATGGTCAGTTGGGAGGGATGTGGGCGGTTCTTCGCCGCCCACATCTTAATTTTTTATTTACACAATTTGAATGAGGAGCAAGTGACTGTGGCTATTTTAGCAGGGCATTGATTTCATCCGCAGCCTGGTCAAGCGCCTCCTGAGGAGTCTGCTCGCCCTTCAACATACGCTGGTAGGCATTGTTGATGGCATTGTCCATGTCGCCCCACTTGGGATGCGGGACGCGGGCCTGGGCGGTCTTGAGCTGTTCCTGGAACACACCGAAGTAGGACGGCATGGCGGGATCACCCTGCAGGGAAGCCAATACCGGCATCTGGCCGACTTCCGCCATCATCTTCTGCGCTTCGGGACTCAGCAGGTAGGCTGCCCACTTCATGGCTGCATCCTGGTTCTTTGAGCCTTCCATGACGACCACATCCTCCCCACCGACCACGGAGCTGGTGGTGCCCTGCGGTCCGCTCGGGATCGGGGCGAAGTTGACCTGGAAGTCAGGATAATTGCTCTTGTAGATATCGACCATCCATGGGCCGTCGATGATCATGGCGTAATTGCCCTCGGCATGGCCGGCATCCGTCGCAATGCCGCCGCCCAGCAGGTTGGGGGACAGGCAGCCCTTGTCATACAGATCCTTGAGCATGGTGAATGCCGCGACACTCTCGGGGCCGTTGATGTAGCCGGTGGCAGTCGTGATCTTGTCATCCACGATCTTGCCGCCCATGGCATAGAAGACCGGTGCAGGGGCCCAGAAGTAGGTGCCGCCCTCCGCGTATCCATATTGATTCTTGGCTGCATCGGTCAGCTTGCAGGCATCAGCAGCAAATTCTTCCATGGTGGCAGGCGGAGCGGAAATTCCGGCCGCTTCAAAGACTTTTTTATTCCACAGCAAAACCTGTGTGTTGGTATCGAGCGGCAGGCCGTAATAGTGATCCTTCCAGACATTGGTGGAAAGAGGTCCGGGATAGGTATCCTTGATGAGCGCATCGAAATCGGGCATCTTGCCATCCAGCTGGACAAGGGCACCCTGGTCGGCAAATTCGGAGACCCAGGCGATATCCAGGCGGGCCACATCGGGGACCGTACCGCTTGAGATGGCGGTCAGAAGAGCGGTCTTATAGTCGCTGTAGGCATAGCGGGTGGGCTCCACCTTGATCCCGGGATTGGCAGCTTCAAAAGCAGCGATCACTTTGTCGAGCTGGGCAGTTTCAGGATCACTGTGCGTGTGCCAGTATTGGATGGTCACCGGCTCAGGCGCAGTCGTGGGTGCTTCGGTTGGAGCCTCGGTGGGAGCCTGGGTGACAACATCGGTGGCCGCGGCCGGAGGGGGTGTTGCGGCAACCGTCGGTGCTGCAGCCGGTGCACAGGCCGCGAGCAGAGTGGCCGATACGACCAGTAAACTAAGAACGATCCATACGAACTGTTTGTTTTTCATTTCTCTTTATCTCCATTTCTGTTATTGGTTGAACGAATGAAGGAAGGTTATGGTCTCGGGCAGAGCACCTCCACTTTATTTATTGAGTAAAATAACTCGGCGAAAAATTTTTATGTCATGACAGGGATGGATGCTTTTTTATGGATGGGCGATTCAAACACCTCACGGAGAACGAGCCCGGCGGCACCACGCGCCCATGCGTCGTCGCCCCATGGAGCAATCTCGATAATCTCCGGATCGAATAATCCGGGCATGGTATTCTGATGAACGGACTCTTTCATGGGCGTAAAAAGAAAATCACCCTCCCGCGTCCCCTCGCCGCTGATAATGATCTTTTTGGGGTTGAATAGATTGATCAGGTTGGCAATCCCCATACCCAGCATTCGGCCTGCCTGATCGAAGACACGGATGGCATTGACGTCTCCACGCTGGGCGAGTAACAGCAAATCGTCCACAGTCCGAACCGGGGTGGATAGTTTCCCCTTGGCAGCCAGTTCCTGGGCAGAACGGATCAGGCCAGGATCCCCAACATACGCTTCAAGACAACCATGCTTGCCACAGGCACACAAGGGCCCATCGGGATTCATGGTGATATGACCGAACTCACCCGCACCACCGGTCTGGCCGCGATAGAACTGGCCGTTGGCAACAATGCCAAGACCGACGCCTCGGCCAACCGTAACGGTCAAAAAATTATCGATCCCCTGCCCGGGGCCGAACCACCTCTCGGTCAGGGTGAGGGTATTGACATCATTCTCGATGTAGACAGGAATATGCAGCTTGCTCTCGAGCATATCCCGAAGCGGCACATTATTCCAGCCATAAATGGGCGACTGGCGCAGAATGCCCGCTTCAGCATCCACAATCCCTGCCAGACCCACACCTACACCCAGGAGCTGTTTCCTGGTGATCCTTTGATCGCGGATGAATGAAAGCACCATCCTCGCCAGATCCTCCACCACCAGAGTCGGATCATGCGCCGAAAGCGGCATGGAAGACTTGGCAAGGATCATTGCCTCCAGGTCGGTTAATGCACAGATCGCCTGATTCTCTGTGAGCTTGATGCCCACGACATATCCGCCCTTTGGATTAATGATCAGCAAAATTGGAGGTCGTCCACCGCTGGAATCTCCGGCCGACTTTTCCAAGACCAGATTTTGAGAAATCAATTTGGCAGTGATGGACGTCACAGTTGCCGGGCTCAGGCTGGTCCGTCTTGCGATGTCGGCCCGGCCGATCGGACCATAGGCCTTGATCGCATTCAAGACATGGGAGCGGTTGATCGCGCGGATCAGGTCACGGTTTCCAGTAGGGTGTGTCATAATCCAACTAACTTTATTCACTGAATAAAGTTAGTTGGATTATATTCGGGCATGTTGATTTGTCAAGGGCAGGAAAAACCATCCACCCCACCGGCTACTCTGCAGCCAGTTGTCTTCGTCGAAAATTTAGCAGAAAGGCGCCACATTTGGTGACGCCTTTTTAATTCAGCCAGCCGATTTTCTTCGGGATCTACTCGCTTCGGCATGAGAAGATTCGGATCTCCACTGCTATGACCAATGCCAAAGCGTACATGAGGGAGATCCTGCTCAGTTCAAAATCCCGCCTGCGAGGAGATAGTAGAGATCGTTCCAGCGGAGTTCCTTTTTGAAATCGGTCAGGCAGGTGTTCTCGTCGATCAACAGGAACTCGATGCCCGCCATCTCGGCAAAGTCCCGCAGGTGAGCG
>JBLNAU010000523.1:0-6556 GCA_050259515.1 Syntrophothermus sp. | reverse complement strand
AGGAGCAAAGCCTGTCCGCAGCAGTACAAACGTATGGATGCCCTGTCCTTTGACTTCATGCGGCAGGCCAATGGCTGCAGCTTCCGCAACTGCGGGATGGCTGACAAGCGCCGATTCAACTTCAGCGGTGCCGAGGCGATGCCCGCTGACCTTGATCACATCATCGACGCGGCCGATGATCCAGAAGTAGCCGTCCTTGTCACGCTTGGCGGAGTCGCCGGTGGGGTACTTGCCCGGGTTCTTCGTCCAGTACTGGCTGACGTAGCGATCCGGGTCGCCGTAGATCGTGCGCAGCATGGCGGGCCAGGGATTCTTCAAAACCAGGTACCCCTCCTGTCCATCCGGGACGGGCTCTCCGAGCTCGTCCACGATCTCAGCCTCCTGCCCGAAGAACGGGCGTGTGCCCGAGCCGGGCTTGAGCGGGACGGTGGGCGTGGGGGTGATCATGAACATGCCGGTTTCGGTCTGCCACCAGGTGTCCATGATCGGGCATTTCTCCTTGCCGATCACGCGGTAATACCACTTCCAGGCCTCGGGGTTGATCGGCTCGCCGACGGAGCCCAGCAGCCGCAGGGAGGAAAGATCGTGCTTGTTGGGCCAGGCTTCCCCGAAGCGCATCAGGCCACGGATGGCGGTGGGCGCCGTGTACAGGATGGTAATCCCGTACTTCTCGACACACTGCCACCAGCGGTTGGGATAGGGGAACATGGGTCCGCCTTCGAACATGAACGAAGTGGCACCCATGAGCAGAGGACCATACACAATGTACGAGTGACCTGTCACCCAGCCTGGGTCGGCCGCGCACCACCAACGGTCCTCGTCCTTGATGTCGAATACATACTTGAGCGTGGTATAGGTGCCAACCATGTAGCCGCCATGCGTATGCACGATGGCTTTGGGCCTGCCGGTGGAACCTGATGTGTACAGGATGTAAAGGGGATCTTCTGAGTCCATCACCTCGGTGGTGCACTTGCCGTTGGCGATGGGTAAAGCCAGCATATCGTGGTACCAATGGTCGCGGCTCAATTCCATCGGCACATCGTGACCGATACGCTTGACGACGATCACGTTTTCTACAGTGGGGCAGCGTTTGAGCGCCTCGTCCACGGTGCGCTTGAGCTCGACCACCTTGCCGTTATTGTAACTGCCGTCCTGGGTAATGACCAGCTTCGACTGGCTGTCCTCAATGCGTCCCTGGAGCGAGTCGACCGAAAACCCACCGAACACCACCGAGTGGATTGCACCGATCTTGGCACAGGCCAGCATGGCAAACATGATCTCTGGCACGCGGCCCATATAAATGGTGACGCGGTCGCCCTTCTTGATGCCCATGGCCTTGATGATGTTGGCCATGCGGTTGACTTCACGGTTGAGCGCGTGATAGGAGAAGGTCCGTTCCAGCTTGCCATCCTCGGATTCCCAGATGAGCGCCAGCTTGTTCTTGCGATGGGAATGCATGTGCCGGTCGATGCAGTTGTGGACGATATTGACTTTGGCCCCGGTGAACCACCTGAAAAAAGGCTTGTTCGAATCGTCCAGAACCTTGTCCCAGGTCTGGAACCATTCGAGCTCCCTGGCCTCCTGTTCCCAAAAACCAAGCGGATCCTGGCGGGCCCTCTCCGCCATATCCTCCCAATCCTTAAGAATTGCCTGATCGCAGACCTCCTGAGATGGGTAATAGACCTCCCCTTCCATTTCCTTTACGTTACCATTAGCCTTAGTCACCATAGACTGCCTCCTCCGGGCGAACTGTTTGGATATTATCGGCTATTCTACCGCTTGTCTTCCAATTAAGTAAACTTTTTGTATGATGTTAGGTTGAATTCAAATCCAGAGTCTGCGGCCTTGCGAAGCTTGTCTCAAGGGCATACTCTTCGCTGGTCATAAGCATATTAGTCGGCCGCCTGGGCCAGATCTTCTTTCATCTGCTGCCAGGCCTGTCTGGCCTCCGTCACCGAGCCCTCGTCTTCAATGGTCGTGATATCGCCGGGATCTTTATCGAGGATGACAGCTTTGAGCACGCGACGCATAATCTTGCCCGAGCGAGTCTTGGGCAGCATACTTACAAAGTTTAGCTCTCCAATGACCGCGATCGGTCCCAGCTCGTGACGGACGGTGTCGAGCAGCTCCTTTTTCAGTTCCGGAGAGGGCAAACACCCATGTTTGAGAAGCACAAATGCGGAGATCACTTCGCCTCGTATCTCATCCGGTCTGCCAACCACGCCGGATTCTGCAACGGCAGAGTGCTTTAGGAAGGCGGTCTCCACTTCGATGGTGCCGATCCGGTGACCGGCGATCTTGATGATCTCATCGGCGCGTCCCGCGAACCAGACGTAGCCGTCCTCGTCAATATGAGCTGAATCCCCGGTATAGTACACATTTGGAATCTTGCTCCAATAGTCACTGCCATATCGTTCCGGCTCACCCCACAAGGCAGGCGTCAGCCCGGGGAAGGGACGCTTGATGACCATGATCCCTTTTTCGTTGGGGCCACAGGATTCTCCCTCCAGGGTCATAACGTCCACTTCGATCCCCGGTAGTGGAATGGTGGCGGAGCCGGCCTTGATCGGCAGCATGCCCAGCCCGTAAGGATTGCCAAATACAGGACCGCCGGTTTCGGTTTGCCACATGTGGTCGATGACAGGGATTTTGTTTTTCAGCATTTTGTTCTGCAGCCAATCCCAGGCGGGTGCATTCAGCACTTCCCCTGCGCAGAAAATGCGCTCCAGGTGGTCGTGGTTGACACGCCCAAGTGGCTCATCGCCATAGCGCATGAGCAGACGTACAGCCGTGGGAGAGGTGAAGACTCCACTGACCGAAAACTCCTCAATCGCAACCTTCCAGTTTGCTTCCGAACTGGGATGGTCCAGCGCTCCTTCGAAGGCCAGGGTGGTGCAGCCCACAATCAATGGCGCGTACACGATGTAACTATGTCCTACGATCCAGCCAATATCCGACGTGGACCACCAGACATCATTTGGCTTGAGACCGAAAACCCAGCGCGCCATACTGACAATATGCACTTGATATCCGCCATGGGTATGAATGGCAAGCTTGGGCTTGGCCGTGGTGCCGGAAGTGGCCAGAATGAAGGCCGGCTCGTTGGCCTCCATGGGCACGCATTCTCCCGTCTGGCCAGACTCACGGTCCATGAACTCCTCCCAGGTCATATCGAAGGGAGCACTCATTGGGGCCCCGTTGTCGCCTCTGGTCAGGATGACGACATGCTCGACGCTGTTTTCAACCTGGTTGAGCGCACCATCCACGATCTCCTTGAGCCGGACGTCTTTTCCCTTGCGGTAGGTGACATCGGCCGTAAAGACCAGCCGCGAGCCGCTGGCCTGGATGCGGTCTCCCAGGGCCTTTTCACCGAACCCGGCGAAAACCACTGAATGGATCGCACCAATCCGGACGACGGCCAGCATCAGCATGATGGCTTCCGGGCAGGTCGGCATGTAGATGGTCACGCGGTCGCCCTTGGAGATTCCCATCCCACGCAGGGCGGCGGCCGTCTTTTCCACGTCATGCAGCAGCTTGGCATAGGTGAAGAGGCGCCTCTCGCCGCGCTCGTTCAAATAGATCAGCGCGGTGTGACCGCCCCAGCCTTCCTTGACATGCTTATCCAGCGCGTTATAGGCTAGATTGGTCTGCGCTCCAGGGAACCAGCGAAAGGTTGGGTAGTTCCACTCGAAGACCCGGTCCCAGGTGCGGAACCAGTGCAGCTCTTCGGCGGCGCGCTCCCAAAAGGCCTCCGGGTTCTCCTTTCCCTCTTGAATCCAACGATTTACGATTGGGCTGATGAGGTTCATTGGATAGTCTCCTTCGAGGCGGACGATGCCGTCCGCCTCGATTTTGAAAGAGCAGTGTCACCTAACTGCGGCCAGTGGAAGTGACTGCTGGCGCCTTGGCCCCTAAGCTTGCCACAGAGGCGTCCGATTCAATGTCGACATGGTGCGTTTCCGGCAGCTTCAGATAACAGACAACCGCGCAGATGGCGGCCACCGCCATGGGATACCAAAGCCCGGCATAGTTATTGCCTGTCTTGGTCAGCAGCGATAATCCAATGATGGGCACCAAGCCTCCAAACACTCCATTGCCGATATGATACGGCAGTGACATGGACGTGTAGCGAATCTTGGTGGGGAAGAGCTCTACCAGGAAGGCGGCAATCGGGCCGTACACCATGGTAACGAATATTACCTGGAGCAGCACTAGGAACGAAAGCATGAACGGGCTGTAGCCCATGTAGGGGAAGAGGAATGGCTGTCCGGTATCTTTTGGTGCAAAGGCTGCCATTGCTCCATAGATCGGATAGTACAGGACCACTGCCAAAATCATTCCCCAAAGCATGATCCTTTTGCGGCCGATCTTATCGGAGAGATTGCCAAAGTAAACAAAAAGTGGTGTCCCCACCAGGAGGGCTGCCCCTACGATCAAATTTGAATGGATCAAATCGACGGCGAAGATCTTCTGCAGATAAAACAAGGCATAGAATTGACCGGTATACCAGACAACACCTTGTCCCATGGTAGCGCCGAAGAGGGCTAACAACACATAGCTCAAATTGTAAGAGTTACCAAAGCTTTCTTTGAGGGGGTTCTTGGAAGTGGCACCTCTCTGTTTGAGCTTGGCATACATCGGCGATTCCCGCAGCGAGAAGCGGATGTACAAAGAGAGCGCAACCAGAAGGATGGAGATCAGGAAGGGCACCCGCCAGCCCCAGGCCGCGAACGCCTCTTCGCCTAATGCCTTACGGGTGGTGAGGATCACGCCGAGTGACAAGAACAAACCGAGTGTAGCTGTGATTTGAATCCAGCTGGTAAAGAAGCCGCGCCGTCCGTTGGGCGCATGTTCGGCAACATAGGTCGCTGCTCCGCCATACTCGCCACCCAGCGCCAGGCCTTGCAAAATGCGCAGCGAGATCAGGATAATGCCGGCCCATGCCCCGAGCACTTCAATGGTGGGGAGAAGTCCAACGGCGAAAGTACAAAGGCCCATCAATGTCATGGTAACCAGGAAGGTGTACTTTCGCCCGATCAGGTCGCCGACGCGTCCGAATACGATCGCCCCGAAAGGCCGAACGAGGAACCCGATGGCAAACGTTGCCAGCCAGGCAATGATATCTCCGATCGGTGTGCCAGTCTGATAAAACTTGCTCGCGATGACCGTCGCGAGGCTGCCGAAGATGTAGAAGTCATACCATTCGATCATCGTCCCCGCGGCAGAAGCAAAGATAATGCGGGGTAACCCCTGTGCTTTTTCTTCCTTGGCTGTTGCAGACATACGAGACTCCTTTGGCATGTGGCCCGAAGGAGGCGAATCCTCCAGGGTCCCTAAGGGACAGCGTTCTCTCACTGTCCTATGCGGATCAGGTGTATGGGACAGATCCCTGCCATACGGCCCTGCGGGTGAGGTTGTCCCTCACCCCAGGCTTTACACTCGAGCAATAAGCTATAGATCGGAAGTATTCGTGATTTTTATCGCCTGGGGATCGCCAGGAGGTCTGCTGTTGTGGATTTTCGCGAGACAAGGAAATGACAACTTTCCGTTTCCCCCTATCCAGGCTGGTGTACCTGGGGCCGCGCGTTTTTTGCGCAGCAATCCGTCTCCGGTTGGAGCCGGGCCATCCAAAAGAACGAGAATTCTTTTGTGCATCAAACAACCTCCTTGGCGAAACATCCGGAACATGGCAGGCGTCAATTCTGGCGCAGTTGCCGACCACCTCCTTCGCATCTTTCGTACCTACTAAGGTGCTGTGTTGATTGTAGAAAACCGTATCCAATTTACGGATGGATTGTTGATTGCTCCCTTATTTTACCTATAAGATAAATTTGATGACATCCGTTTGGTTTATAAACACAAGAATACAGATGAAGTTACGAATTAAATACTTAAGATCCAATCTCCGTGGAGATTTCTTCCGAAGAATGGTATATCCCAAAAATGGGGACTTTTTACAGGGAATCGTGATACGAACTTACCCGTTCGCACGCTCTACCCCGTATAGGAGCGGGACCAGCCACTTGGCCTGCATGGAGGCCTGGTAGCAGACGTCTTCTCTTCGTTTACCCCGTAGCTCGAATCAGCAATACAGGCACCTTGGAGTTATGTACCACGCGCTCGGCTATACTGCCAAGCAGCCAGCGGGCAGGTCCTGTACGGCCGTGGGTGGACATGGCGATGCAGTCCACCCCCAGCTCTTCTGCTACGCCGAGAATGACCTCGGCCACAGATCCAACCCGCAATACTGTAGAAGTCTTGAAACCGGAGGCCTTGAGCTGGCCTTCGATCTCGGTAATATATTTCTTGCTGCGTTCCTCCTGCTCCTGGATTGCATCCTGGGCCAGACCGGGATCCGAGAAGGCAAAATCCAGGACGGGGTTGGCGCCGACTGTCAGCAGGATCAGCTCGGCACCTTCAGAGTAGGCCAGGGCTTTTGCGTGCGGCAGGACACCTTCCGCAACTTTGGAGCCATCGAGGGGGACAAGGATCTTTCTATACATGGTTTTTCTCCACTATTATTGGCCAAAACGTAATCGCCGGATCAGGCGGTCGG
>JBLNAU010000522.1:0-2972 GCA_050259515.1 Syntrophothermus sp. | reverse complement strand
TTCCACAACGGCCTGGAGGAGGAGTTTTTTCAACCGGGCTTTTCATTCCAGAAAATCGTACGGGACCCGTATCGCATTGCCTACTGCGGTCATCCCACAAAAGGCCTGGATGCTTCCATTGGGATTTTGAACCTGTTGCGGAAACGGGAAAAGCGATTTCATCTTCACGTATTTGGAGGCAACGGATTATATGGAGCAAAGGACGTCGAGATGGATGAGAAGGAAGGCGTGACTTTTAGAGGCACCATCGGCCAGCTTCCACTTGCCCGGGAGCTGCAGCGATGCACTTTCGATCTCCACCTGCAGGAGCGCCTGGAGCCCTTTGGCATCACGCTGATCGAGGCGATGCGGGCAGGCTGCGTCGCGCTGGCCAGCCCGGTGGGCGCCTATCCTGAGATCGTCCAGAATGGACGGGATGGCTTCCTGATCCCGGGGAATTGTTTATCCCCTGAGACCCAGCAAATGGCCGCCGACTTGATCCTTGAGCTAGACCGGCGCCCTGAGTGGATAAAGTACATACGATCCAATGCCGTGAAAACCCCATTGAACTGGGATATTCTTGCCCAGGCCTGGGCAGGGCATTGGGAATGGATGCTGAAAGATCAAACTCGGCTTCCCCCTCTTTCCCACCTGAGTGTTTGCAAGCAGTGTGGAGAATATTCCTGGCTACCTCTGGCAGATGGCTATCACTGCACGCACTGCGGCTTTTATGAGCGGGTACTCTGACAGGAATGCCTGGTGATCTGAGCTAGCGTTTGGCAATCTTCTGAATTTCCCGGTTCGGCGCCATGGCCTCGGAGATCATGGATCTAGTCCATAATCCCAGGCTCCTGACCGTAAACCCCGGGATCCAATCCTTGATGTAAAGGATCGGTCTGGGAAAGTTAAAGGGGGGTAATTCAAGGTTCAGCTGCCGGGCTTCTCCGGTATGGATGTTCGTATTTTCCTTGCATTCGGTGTGAATGGATGTCAGAAGAAAGGTTATATCGCTGTTCAAAAAATTCGATATCGTTTTAAAGATATCCTCATACGAAAAGTGAAACAGACAATCCCGACACAACCATAAGTCGGCCTGCGGCAGGGAGTCGCGGGTGATATCCAGGTACATGAACCTGGTTTTCGCATTGCCATATCTGCTTTGATTCTGACGGACAAGCTCGTCAACAATGTCTCCCCCAATATACGTTAAATCGTCCGGCCGCTCCATGGCCTGGAACCAATGATAATCGCCGCACGGTGCATCCAGAAAACGCTTGATCTTGTAGGTATCGATCAGCCTGGGAATCTCCTTTCGGATATGACTCGTATATTCCAGCGTGGAACCGGGACCCGAAACAGTTTCCTCGCTCCCCCAAATATTTTTCTGGTAATGGGAGGTAAATACCTCTTTAATCTCCGGGGCTTCCGGCTGAGATGGCTCAGCAGCGGGAACCGGTTGATGTTTTCCCCTTAATTCGATCCATCTTCTGAGGAGAGCTTCACCTCCTGGTAACAGCAAAAGAACTCGCTTGATATATTTTTTCGCCAAATTTATCGATATGTCCATGGAGTAATGACCCTGGGAAAAGCAGCTTCGGAGGTGTGGAGATCGGGCCTTATAATAGTCAAGATTATCCATCTTGACAACCATCCAAAAACACTCAATAATTACCGCACTCCTTTCCAAGCCATGCAGGGAGTAAGCCAACCTCGTCATGAATAAAATGAATTCCAGCTCCCGGTCCTACTCCCTTTACGAAAAAATCATTCATAAGATCGATTCACCCACATCAAAGATGGGGAATTTGCGGTTCCTGGCGGAAAGGATCATGCAGCTGGCCGTTACCTGGACCGCATGGCGTAGGAAACTGGCGTTCCCTGCCCGCACCCTGGGCTCCTCGTGGTGGATTTGGCGCTGGCGGTTCGAGTTTGTCTTTGGGCTCCTGGAATATCCATCCATTCAATGGTGCCGGCACACCGTCCGGCGAGGCATGGTCGTTGTCGATGTGGGCGCTCACATCGGATACTATACGCAGATTCTGTCAGACCTGGTGGGGAGCAGCGGGAAGGTCTTTGCCTTCGAGCCGTCGCCTGAAAATTTCCCGGTTCTTTCCCAAAACATTGTTTCGCTGCGTCACAGGAATGTGGAGGTCTACGACTTTGCTGTCGATGATAAAGACGCAACCGGGCAGTTACATGTATCCCCGGGGCACAGCAATCACAGTCTGGTAGCCGGATATACGCCCGAACAAGGGGTTGTGGATGTAAAAACGATCACCCTGGATACATTCCTGGCAGAACGAAACGTAAGAGAGGTTAATTTCATAAAAATTGATGTGGAGGGGAATGAGCCTCACGTCGTGGCAGGAATGAAAAACACGGTGAAAAAGTCTCCTGATCTCACCATCCTGATCGAATATAACCCCCCGGCCCTTCGCTGTGGCGGCATCGAGCCCACCGATCTGGTACGCCAACTGCAGGAGCTGGATCTTTTCATAGAGGTTATTCTTCCTGATGGTTCCCTCTCAACGGACCTTTTCCAGGAGGGGGATGACACGGTCAACTTTCTCTGCAAAAAGAAATCCCAAACCAGACCGTCGACAGCCGGGCAGGCTGATATCCCATCAGGTTCCAATCCCTGATAAAATTAATTGTTTAGGAGTACCGTCCCTCCCGGATCGTGCGAAAACATCCACAGGAGGCGATTCTTAATAGATAAGGGGAATTCCCTCCTCTATTAGCTTTGTATTTTATGAGCCTTAACTTCCTCGGTAAGAGGCAGATCACCCAAATAAATTGCTGTGATTTTCCCGATAAGCGAGCCGTTTCCTTTCGCGGGTGATTTTATAAAATATTGTCTTTATTTGTTCAGCGAACCATTCACACGATCAAGGACATACTATGGAAAAGTACAAAAAAATATTCATTGCCGGTGCCGGCTCAGCAGCCTGGTGGAATGCCGGGGATGAAGCGATCTTTAGTGCCATGCTATC
>JBLNAU010000521.1:0-2631 GCA_050259515.1 Syntrophothermus sp. | reverse complement strand
GGCTATGTTGGCAAATATAGAATCCTTGAATGTGGTGGTCAATTCGGCTGCGTTCATGCCGTCTGGAAATGTGGACCTGCTCTCGCTGGAAAACTGGGATACTGCACTCGATTTGAACTTGCGTGCCCCCTTTCTGCTGGCGAGAGAAGCCTCCAGCAAAATGAGCACGGGTGGGTTGATCGTCAATATCAGCGATGTGGGTGCCCAGAAGAGCTGGAGCCGCTATCCTTCCTATACAGTCAGCAAGGCGGGCCTCGATTCCCTGACCCGCATCCTTGGCCGTGCCCTCGCTCCTGAAATTCGCGTCAATGCCATCGCCCCGGGGTTTGTCCTCCAGTCGGATATCGTCCCGGCAGAGGAGTGGGAGCGGTTGATGAAACGGGTGCCGCTCAAACGTCCGGCGCGAACCGAAGAGATCGCCTCCGCCCTGGAATTTCTCTTGAAAAATGAATATGTGACCGGTCAAACCATCGTCGTGGATGGCGGATATTCCTTAATTTAATCACAAGCCCCTAGGATCTGTAACAGGAAAACTATGTCAGAGACCGCCGAGTTGGCTGAAAAACTGAAGTCCGAAGGCGAAAGGATGGCATTCATTTTCAGCGGCCTGAGTGAGCAGCAATGGAGTCAGCACGTCTACACCGAAGGAGCTACCTGGACGATCCGCGACGTCCTCTCACATTTTGTGACCTCCGAGCGTGGGCTGATCAGGCTTTTCGAACAGATCCGCCAGGGTGGCGCAGGCTCGCCGGACGATTTCTCCATCGATCGCTATAATGCCTCCATGCAGGAGAGAACCAGGGATTTATCACCGCAGGAATTGATCGACCAATACCGTCAGGTGCGTGCCAGTACGGTCTCCTGGGTATCCGGCCTCGAAGAGACCGATCTGGGAATCACCGGGCGCCATCCTTTTCTTGGGCAAACCGAGCTGCGTGAGATGATCAAGATGCTCTATATTCATAATCTCACCCATTACCGCGATATGAAGAGAACGATGAAGTAGGCAAACGATTGGCTGACCATGAATCTCCCACCTTTTAAGCTTGAGCGTTATTTTGCCAGGTACGAGTTCAACACCGAATTTCTTCTCTGCTCCTCCGACTGCGAAGCCATGTCGATTGCCGACCTGCTTGCCTTCGAGCCGGGCGCGGCGGAGAAATTCCAGCAGACCTGGCTGGGCTATACCGAATCCCAGGGCAGCCCGGCACTGCGCGCAGAAATCTGCAAGATCTATGAGACCATTCATCCGGATGAGCTGCTGGTTCACGCGGGAGCCGGGGAGGCAATCTTTCTTTTTATGTTCGCTGCCTTCCAACCGGGGGATCATGTCATCGTCCATTCTCCGGGATACCAGTCCCTGGCGGAGGTGGCTCGTTCGGCAGGATGCGATATCAGCCTCTGGCAGGCGCGTGAGGAAAATAACTGGGCGCTCGACCTGGACGAGCTACGCCGGTTGAGACGATCCGATACCAGGGCTGTCATCATTAATACACCGCACAATCCAACCGGTTATCTGATGACCCGTCAGGACTATGATGCTTTGCATTTGTTCGCCCAGGAAAATAACCTGCTGCTCTTTTCAGATGAAGTCTACAGAGAGTCGGAGTACGACCCGTCAACCCGTCTGCCTGCCGCCTGTGACTATGGAGAACATGCCGTCTCCCTGGGTGTCACCTCCAAGACCTATGGCCTGGCCGGCCTGCGAATCGGTTGGATCGCGACCAGGAACCGGAACATTTATCAAAGGATGTCTTCCCTCAAGGATTACACGACGATCTGCAACTCAGCGCCGAGCGAGTTCCTGGCTGAAGTCGCCATGCGCAACCGGCAGCAACTGGCCGCACGTAATCTGGAGATCATTCAGCAGAATCTTTCCACCATCGATCAATTCTTTTTGCGCCACCCAGACCTGTTCGCGTGGATTCGTCCGCAGGCCGGCTCCATGGCATTTCCACGCTATCTTGGCGGGGACGTGGAGGAGTTTTGTGACCGGCTGGTCAAAAAAGCAGGTGTTCTCCTTTTGCCCGGTTCGGTGTATGATGACGCACAGAATCATTTTCGTCTGGGTTTGGGACGCAGAAATTTGCCAGTGGCTGTTGAACGATTGGAAGAATTCTTACATCCATAATGTACATGACCGGGTAGTACAACGCTGGAAAAGCATAATTCAAAATCGGAAACCATAAATTGAGAACTCTTCTCCGCCTCTCCCGTCCACTCTATCTGCTCCTTGCGGCGCTGACTTATTCATTTGGGGTGAGCATCGCAAAATATTTTGGGAAGCCCTTCCGCTACGATTCCTTCTGGCTGGGTCTTGCCGGCATCCTTCTTGCCCAGGTGGCGATGAACCTTCTATCGGAAGTATTTCGCCTGGATGTCGAGCCGCTTGCCGACGGGGAAACACGGGCCGAAAGATTGATGGTTCGTAACAATGCTCTTTATATTTCCATAGCTGCCATCGCGGCCGATACCGTCATCGCTTTTCTGCTGTACAGGAGCATGCGCCTGTCCCCGGCTTCCTCTGCATTCCTGCTTCTATCGCTTATCTTTGTTCTTGTCTATTCCCTACCGCCTTTCCGAGACCGCGGTTTTGGCGAGTTTCTGCTTGCCACCCAGCTGGGATATATC
>JBLNAU010000520.1:0-2576 GCA_050259515.1 Syntrophothermus sp. | reverse complement strand
AGTATGCGCCCATGTTCCCCGATTTCCTGGACATGAACGTGGACGAGATTCACCTGGAAATGGCAAGCCGGGAATTTTCGGAGATCGAGATGATCGAAGAGATCGCAAAAGTCAGGGATGTGGCCGTGGGCATCGTGGATGTGAAGTCGTATTACATCGAAACGCCTGAAGACATTGCCAGCCGTGTGCGTCACTGTTTGAAATATGCGCCGCCCGAGCGTCTGTCCTTTGCGCCCGATTGCGGCTTGAGCCAGACCGCCCGTTGGGCCGCGCGCCTCAAGCTTCAGAATATGGTCAAAGGCGTGAACATCGTCAGGAAAGAGCTGGGCTTATGATCAAGCCGGTTCTGCAGGATCTTGCATTTTTGGAGGATGTAAAACAGGCAAGGAGTCACACGGATCGATTGCATCTCTGGTGGCTGGGCCAAAGCGGATTCCTGGTCCAGTGGCAGGGACATCACCTTTTGATCGATCCGTATCTTTCCGACTCGCTCACCAAGAAATATGCCGGGACGAGCAAACCTCATGTGCGGATGACGGAACGGGTGATTGCGCCCGAGCAACTGGATTTCTTGGAGATCGTCACCTCCTCCCATAATCACACGGATCATCTCGACGCGGAGACTTTGATCCCATTAATGGAGGCAAATCCCAATCTGACAGTGATCGTCCCGCGCGCCAATATCGGGTTTGCCGCGGAAAGGCTGAAAGTGCCGTCCGAGCGGCTCACTCCCATCCGGGTCGATCGTGCGCCGCTGGTTTCAGGTCCATTTTCCTTTGAAGCGATCCCTTCCGCGCACGAATCCATCGAGCAGGACGATCAAGGGGACCACCGCTTCATTGGACTGATCGTCAAAGCCGGCCGCTGGACCCTCTATCACAGCGGCGACTGTGTCCCCTATGAGGGATTGGTGGAGCGTCTTAATCATTGGAAAATTGATATCGCCCTCTTGCCGATCAATGGCCGCGACCCAGCCAGAGGCGTGGCGGGAAACTTTACAGCCGAAGAAGCCGCACAGCTGGGAAAACAGATCCAGGCAGGCATAGTCATCCCCTGTCACTATGAGATGTTCGAATTCAACAGCGTCTCGCCGGAGAAATTTACAAGAGCCGCAGAAAGCATCGGGCAGCCATACCATTTGCTAAAATGCGGGGAACATGCAGCTTTCTGATCCTGCAAAGCTTCTTAAGCGATAGATAAGGAAGGACCCTCTCTTAAGAAGGGGGTCCTTTTGTTTGTAGCCAAGTTTGCGGTAAAAGTATTATGTCAGGAAAAGTCAGGTGATCCTACATTCCGATCGTTACGTCATCCATGCGATGGACCTGATCCAGCATCTCGCTGACGATCTCTTCAGCAGGTTTCGGTAAAAAGTTTTGCTGGAACAAGAGCGCGCTGACCAAGGGCATGTCGATCAGCATCTCCATGGGCTCCATCCCCAGGGCGCTTTTCTCGTCGTCGTTCCCGCCAAACATATTCTGACTGTTGACCCTTACCTGTTCGAAAAATGGACCAAAAGTCGCCTGGGCGCGGGGATCCTCCATCCACTCGCGGATGGTCGATTCGTGATCAAGCACACAGGGAAGATGTAAATTGGATTCAAGAGTTGCCGTCAACACCTGGCGGATGTCGGCAGCCGAGGCCGCGACCAGGATATCGAATACCCCAGCCTCGGTGATCCACTGTTTGTACTTGGGATGGTAATAGGCAAAGGCCCGAAAATCCAGAGGAATGGAAACCGTTTTGGTCTCACCTGGCTGGAGCTCCACCTTGGCAAACCCCTTCAGCTCCTTGGGAGGTCGGACCAACCCTGATTTCCGATCATGGACATAGACCTGCACAGTTTCCCTGCCGGCCCTGGCGCCCGTATTGGTAACATCCACAGAAACTGTCACTCCATCCACATCCTTGAAGGTGGCCGAGGAAAGACGCGGCCGGGTATATTCGAATGTGGTATAGCTCAATCCAAATCCGAACGGGAACTGGACAGGGATTTCGCGTGCATCGTAATAGCGATAACCGATAAACAACCCTTCCCCATAGCGGACCCTGCCCGCGCCACCGGGCCAGTTGAGGTATGCGGGAGTATCGACCAGCCGGACCGGGTACGTCTCCGCCAGCCTGCCACTGGGATTGGTCCTTCCAAACAGGATATCGGCGATCGCGCCGCCGCCGGCCTGTCCCATCATCCAGGCCTCCAGCACGGCAGCGACATGATCGATCCACTCGCCCATCACTACCGGCGCTCCGTTATTGAGAACAACCACGGTATTCGGCTGGGCCCTGCCGACTGCCTGGATCAGAGCAACCTGCTGCCGGGTCAGGTCCAGATCCTTGCGGTCATACCCTTCAGATTCCTTGTAGGTGGGGAGAGCAATATAAAGCACTGCTACATCGGCAGAACGAGCCAGGTCCACTGCCTGATCGATCATCTCCTGCCTGAAGCTGTCGTCCACAGGATAGCCTTCGGCATAGGTGAATTCCGCGTCCCCGGCGCGGGATTGTAATTCCTTGAATGGCACGGATACCCGGGTCGGATTGATGTGCGAGCTTCCGCCGCCCTGGAAGTGGGCGTCCTC
>JBLNAU010000519.1:0-3312 GCA_050259515.1 Syntrophothermus sp. | reverse complement strand
GGGGAAATCGGATACAGGTGACCTCTGTATGGGAAGGCAACCCCTCCCACTCCCGGTTCGACCATATCCCGCATGTCAAGTCGCCCCGTCATGCCCTCGAAGACACCTGTACCACTGCCAGCGACAAGGGGATGCTGGCACCGTCCGGCAATCTCTCCAGCTGCGCTGCAATCTCTTAACTTCGCTGTGAAGCGATACGTTGTTCTGAATGTGCCGGGCTGCCCGTCCAACGTACCGACAAACACTTCATGTCCCGTCTCGTTGTAGCCTCCACCTGGGGAACAAATAGCCGTCTCGACAAAGGTGTAATGACACCCTTCCAGGTCCCCGGTCATATGGACGGCGTAGTCGGCGCCAGCGCCTAGTGCATCGGCACATTGACCCGCATCGGGCCAATAGGCAGTGCCGGAGAACTGAGTCGCTCCCATGGCAAGCGCCGAAGAGGGCATGACAAGTGCCAGCAGCATCAGGATCATGACCGGTAAGTATACGAATCGTTTCATGGATCTAACCTCCTGTTTTCTTTTCTGTTAATGTCTATTCGGTCGATTTACTTTAAAGAGAATATGGTTATTTAGCAATAATAAACATCACCTCCCTTCAGGTATTCATACGACATTAATTTAGGGCAACCTGGAACGCCTAAATTTCTGTAGGTAAAAACTTCAGATAGAACTTGCTGGCCGGATATTCAAATACCCCCGTATGGCACGAATCGTGAAATGCCATTGCTTCCTCCTTGCAATGAAAGAACCCCTGTGGACATGCGTGAAGAAAGACAGAATCTGGAGAGCTTGCGGTTCTTACAACTCCGATATTCCCACTAGGCTTGCACCAACGCCAGCCCCCAGGACGTGCTCTTCCGACAGTCCATGATGTTATTGATCAAATCAGACAATCAATATCTATATTATAGAAAAATCCGAGCAAAAGACAATTGGTAGCTCCGCAGTAAAGAGTGGAGATTGAAGTAAAGAGAAAAAGGAATGGTGAAAAAGCCATTCCTTTTTTTGTTGGAACCCTTGAAAAAAGCTGAGTTCAAAGGGAAACTTTCGGTTGTCGACGCCAGAAAGGAGCCCAATGAACTCAGCAGAACTATTTTGCCCGAATGTTGCCTGCCCGGCAAGGGGAGTAGTGGGGAACGGGAATATTGGGGTTCACAGTCGGGAAAAGAGACGTTATATCTGTCATGTCTGCTCGCAGACATTCAGTGCCAGCAAGGGTACGTTGTTCTACCGGCTACGTACCGACCCGAAAACGGTCCTGCTGGTGATTGCCCTGCTGGTATATGGCTGTCCCATCCAGGCGATCGTGCAAGCCTTTGGTTTGGATGAACGAACGGTCAGGAACTGGTGGCAGCGAGCGGGACAACACTGCCAGGCATTTCATGAGCGGTTGGTGGACGATCATAAACTGGATCTGGGTCAGGTGCAGGCGGACGAGATCAAGGCAAAGACACAGCGGGGTCCTATTTGGGTGGCTATGGCGATCATGGTCTCGACCCGCCTGTGGCTGGGCGGGGCAGTGAGTGCTTATCGAGATACCGCCCTTCTGCAAAAGATGGCTCAGCAAGTGCGTGCTCTTGCTCTCTGCCGTCCGCTCCTGATCGCAGTCGATGGGCTGAACTTCTATCCTCACGTTTTTCGAGATGCCTTTCGCACTGGCATCCCACGCCTGGCGGGGCAGATTGGGCGGATGACACTGGTGGAATGGCCCAACATCGCTATTGTCCAGGTCGTAAAATCCAAAACAGCTGGTACCTGGAGCATCCAGCGCCTCATTGTCCAGGGAACCAAAACAATGATCGAGCAGTTGCTCCAAACCACACAGGCAGGCGGTGTCATTAATACCGCCTACATCGAACGGCTCAATGCCACCTTCCGCCAGCGTCTGGCTTGCCTGTTCCGTCGCACCCGTCATCTCGCTCGCCAGAGCACCACCTTGCACGAGAGCATGTATGTCCTCGGCTGCGTCTACAACTTCTGTGATTTCCATCAAAGCCTGCGTCTCCGCTTGTCTGTTGGACTGCACGGCTTTCATTGGGTCCAGCGTACTCCAGCACTGGTTGCTGGACTGGCGGATCACCGCTGGACATTGGAAGAACTTTTCCTCCATAAAACACCGCCGCGTCCCTGGCTCAAAAAGCAGGGTCGCGGCAGATTTTCTAATCTCTTCAAAAAACGCATGCACCGCTATGGTTTCTAACCACTTTTTACTGCTGTGCTACCGCTCTCTCCTGCCTGCCGATTTTTTGTTTCCGCGTATTAATATTTCTAAAACGACAGCCCCGAGATGGAGCGGGGGAACCCCAAACTCGAGGCGTATCTGGGTGCGGGCACCCCGTTACCACTAAAAGCTCCGCATACTTAATTTACAACAGAGAGAAGTCCTCGTCTGTCAGGGATGTCTGATTTTTCCTGTAGGGTTCCTTGATATACACTATCAAGGATTCCTGTTATTGCTCCAGTGAGATGATGCCATGCTGGATGGCAAATTTCACCAGGGCTGTCATATCCTTCAGGCCAAGCTTTTGCATGAACCGGCTGCGATAGGTCTCCACGGTCTTGACGGAAAGGTACAGGATCGCCGCCGCCTCGGCGCGTGTCTTTCCTTCGGCGATCAGCTGCAGGACCTGGCGCTCGCGCGGGCTGAGACCTTCGAGCACATCGCCCCCGCCCTGGCGGACATAATCCTCCACCACGGTTTCGGCGATCTTGCGGCTGAGGTAGCGCCGGCCTTCATGGACGGTGCGGATGGCCTCCACCACCTCCTCGCCGGCCGATTCCTTCAACAGGTATCCCATGGCCCCGGCCTGCAGGGCGCGCTGAATGTGCACGCTGGTGAAATGGATGGAGAGGATCATGACCCTGGTATGCGGGCAGGAGGAGGTGATCTGCTGGGTGGCTTCGATGCCGTTGAGAAGCGGCATGGCAATATCCATTACTGCCACGTTGGGGTTGAGCTTTTCAGCAAGCTGCACGGCCTCATGCCCGTTATCGGCCGTGCCGACAACCTTGATGTCCGGCTGGGCGTTGAGCAAAAAACACAAACCATCGCGAACGACGGGATGATCATCTGCCAAAATGACCGTGATCATTATTTTTTCTCCTTCCGCCCAGTTGTTGGGACGCTGCTGGCCATAGGTATTTTCACTTCGATTTTTGTTCCATTCTTGTAGGTAGAGTGTATTTTTAAAGAACCGCCAAATGCCTCGGCACGCTCGCGCATGATCCGCAGGCCGTGACTGCCCGGCTGGTTAACCTTTTGCCAGGAAGTAATTCCCTGGCCATTGTCCTCGACCGTCATGAGAAC
>JBLNAU010000518.1:0-7247 GCA_050259515.1 Syntrophothermus sp. | reverse complement strand
TGGCCTGCTGCAGGCGGCGTGACTTTTCAACATCCATATCCCACAAGCCAAGCTGGCGGATCGGTGCCCCAAGTCCACTGACCCCAACGCCGATCAAGCGCACGGCCTGCCCGGGTTTGCGCACCAGGCGCAACAATTCCAGGGCGGTTTTGGTGATCAGCTCATCCTGATCGGTTGGGTCATTCAAGGTTGTCTGGCGGGTCAGCGTTGTAAAGTCGGGCCAGCGGATTTTCAGTTTTATGGTCCTGCCTGCCAGGTTATTCTTTCGCAATTGCCGCCCGACCTCGGCGGATTGTTCACGTATGGTTTGCTCCAGGGCCCGGTCCTCGCGCACATCCTTTGAAAAGGTGACTTCCTGGCTGATGGATTTGGTCTCATGCTCGGTGACAACCGGACGGTCATCGATCCCCTTGGCATGGCGGGAGAGATCACGGCCGTTCTCCCCGAACAGGCGCAGCAATTCATTTTCCGGCCACCGGGCAAGCTCGCCGATCGTGCGGATTCCCAGCTCGGTTAACCGGGCCGAGGTCTTTGGCCCGACGCCCCACAGCATGTCCACCGGCAGTGGATCGAGGAAGGCCGCCTCTTCGCCGAAGCCGACAACGGTTACCGCATTGGGAGGCTCTACCAGTCCTTCAGCTTTGATTTTCTGCAAGGCAAGTGCCTTCCCTACCTCGGTGGCCAGCTTGGCCAGTAGCTTGTTGGGTGCGATCCCGACCGAGCAGGGGAGATGCAACTCATTGCGGATGCGGGCTTGAAGTCCGCGCCCAAAGTGCTGGGGTTCCTCGTGGATGTCTGAAATATCGAGAAATGCCTCGTCGATCGATATCTGTTCCACCAGCGGTGTCTGCCCCCGCAGGATTCCCATCACCTGGCGTGAGACCTCGCTATACACACCATGCCGTGAGGAGACAATGACCAGCCCCGGGCACAGTCGCATCGCCTTGGCCATCGGCATCGCAGAGCGGACGCCCATCCGCCGGGCCGCGTACGAGCAGGACGCGACCACGCCGCGCTCCTCCGGCCGGCCCCCCACCGCAAAGGCCCTGCCACGCAGGGAGGGATTCTGGTTCTCCTCCACGGCGCAGAAGAAGGCATCCAGGTCAATATGGAGAATTGTGCGCGGCATAACTCCATTATAAGTAAAAAGAGTCACCTTCCAGATATTGACGTTCCTTAAAGAAAAGTTATACTAGAGGCGTATAGTCATTCTGGCCTCACGCTGTGAGAAATGGCTAGCAACCCGGATGTCAATTTGGAACCTTTTTGCCCACTTTTGCGTTCCAATTGATTGGATGTAATGGAGGAGGCAGTTATGAAATCGCGAACAAAAGTAGCTTCGATCATGTTGCTCTGCGCGCTGATGTTATCGCTCGTGCCCGCGGCGGTACCTCATACACAGGCGTCAGCAGCAGCCAGCCAGGCGAGTTGTGATTGGGCGCAATTCGTCGCCGACGTGACAATCCCTGATGGCACCCAGGTCCAGCCAGGGGCTACATTCACCAAGACCTGGCGCCTGAAGAACATTGGTTATTGTACCTGGACCACGGCATACACCATGGTGTATGACAGCGGCACCCAGATGGGAAATACAGTTTCGGTGGCGATGCCGAATAATGTTGCTCCGGGCCAGACCGTTGACCTCACCGTAAATCTGGTGGCGCCGAGCAACCCCGGCTCCTACCGGAGTTACTGGTTGTTCAAGAATGCCAATGGTTTGAAGTTTGGTATTGGCTATGGTGCCAGCAAACCGTGGTGGGTTGAGATCAATGTCCCGGGCGGCGGACAGACCGGCGGCGTCTCGCTTGACTTCGCAGCCAGGGCGGGAGATGCTACATGGTCCAGCGGCGCTGGCGGGCTCACCTTCCCGGGAACCCAGGGGGATGCCAAGGGCTCCGTACTGCGGCTGGACAATGCTGTATTCGAGAGCGGAGCCACCGCCTCGAAACCAAGCCTTTTGATGTCTCCCCAGCAAATCACCAATGGCTATATCCAGGGACGCTACCCCGATTATAAGGTCCTGAGCGGCGACCGCTTACAGGCAACCATTGGCTGCCAGCAGGGCGCCACCGCCTGCTATGTGGCCTACCGCCTCGATTACGAAGTTGCGGGTTCCATCCGAACCTTCTGGACTTTCCGTGAACGCTATGAGGGTCTGACCTACAACGTCAACCTTGACCTGAGCCCATTGGCCGGACAGACCGTGAAGTTCATCCTGTATATCAGTGCCTATGGCTCTCCAATTGGAGACCAGGCTTTATGGGCCAACCCGGTCGTTGTCAGTAAAAATGCACCGCCTCCGGTGACCGTTCCTCCTGCAACGACGGTTGTTCCCACAACGGCAATCCCACCCTCCTCCTGTGACAAGGCGCAGTTCGTCGCCGATGTAAACGTCCCGGACGGCACCGTCATGAACCCCGGCCAGCTCTTTACCAAGACCTGGCGGTTGAAGAACATCGGTCAATGTGCCTGGTCCACCTCCTACCAGCTCGTATTTGTCAGCGGTGCCCAGATGGGTGCTCCCAACTCAGCTCCGTTCACAAGCAATGTGGCTGTTGGCCAGACGGTTGATTTCTCTGTCAACATGACCGCCCCTACGGCATCCGGCTCCTACCGCGGTTACTGGATGTTCAAGAATGCCAATGGCCAGCTCTTCGGCATTGGCACCCAGGCCAACAAACCCTGGTGGGTGGATATCAAGGTTTCGGGCTACCCTGTCACACCCGGCACACCGACCAATACACCCACTTCCACTCCCACCGGAGGGGTCTCCAACTCGGCCTATGACTTCGCTGCGAATGCCTGTTCTGCCTCCTGGTTCAGCGGTGCAGGCGGCATTGACTGTGCAGCACAGACGGCAAATACGAAAGGCTATGTTCTAAAAGTCACCAATCCCAAGCTTGAAAATGGGACCACCTCGAGCCAGCCCGGACTGCTTACGGTTCCGCAGAATATTCAGGATGGATATATTCAGGGAATTTACCCTCCATTCCGGGTGCAGGCGGGTGACCGCTTTCGTTCGATCATTAACTGCCAGTACGGGGCTGCCAATTGTTATGTAGGCTTCCGCCTCGATTACCAGACGGGCAGCGACCCCATCCGTACCTACTGGGGGCCCTTTCGTGAGCGGTATGAGGGCCAATACTATCAAATGGATGTAGACCTGAGCCCTCTGGCTGGCAAGGATGTCAAATTTATTTTGACGGTGCTGGCTTTGGGCACTGCTTCAGGCGATCTCCCCTTGTGGGTTGGGCCGTACATTTATCGGGTGGGGGCCTCTGCAGGTCAAACCTATCCAACCCCGCAGGTTACAGCGGCTGCGACAACAGCAGTGGCAACCACGGCGACGACGCCCGTTGCAACCACAGCAGTACCGACAACCGCTGTTGCAACAACTGCCGTTGCCACCATCTCCGCAACCGCCGGTACACCGTCCTCCCCATCTTCATCGGCTTATCAGAACACAAAATATAATTTCAAATTCTCGCTTCCCGCGGGTGCCTCTATTGTGAGCCAGACGGATAATGTTGGACGCGTCTCCCTGCCTCTTGTCACAACCGGGACGAATTTACAGGAAAAATATATCCTGGTCACCGCAACGGAAGGAAAGAATCCCTGTGTTACCACCGATATGGAGGGGGGAACTGCCATCGTGCCTGTGACCATTAATGGGATCCAGTTCTCCAAACAGACCGGTCAGGGTGTGGCCGCCGGCAACCAGTATGACTGGGCTTCCTATGCAACCACCAAAAATAACGCCTGTATCATTCTTACGTTCGTCATGCACTCCGCCAATCCCGGGAATTTCTCCACGCCCCCGGCAGTGTTCGATGCTGCGCAGGAGTCGGCCGTCTTTGATACGGTGATGAATACCTTCGGCCCGGTCAGCCAGTAGAATATAAAGCTTCCTAAATCCAGACAATGGGCCTGGTCCGTATGGGCCGGGCCTTTTTTCTCCCCCGTTCTTTTCCTTCGTTAGGGAAAGGACCCAGGTGAGGGAAAACCAAATGCCTAACGAAAGATCCACTCTCCTGCTCGCAGACGACGATCCGACCATCGCGGATAGCCTGGCTCCCTTTCTCGAGCGGGCTGGCTTCCACGTCCTGGTCGTTTCGGATGGTGTGAGCGCCCTGGAAAAGGCCCAGGCCCACCATCCCGAACTGATCATTTTGGATGTGCTCATGCCGCGCATGGATGGACGTGAGGTGCTGCGCCGCCTGCGCCGCTCGCGCATCTGGACACCTACGATTCTGCTTACCCAGGTGGGCGAAGCTTCCGAGCGTGCACTGGCCCTGGAGGAGGGCGCGGATGATTATCTCAATAAGCCTTTTGACCCTCATGAGCTGCTTGCCCGCATCCGGGCTGTACTGCGGCGAGCCCGGCCGGGGGAGCGTTCCCTTTCGGCCGCCTGGCTGTTGACTGCCAATGGCCTTTCCCTGGACCGGCGGGCGCGCCGTGCCACCCTGGATGGACAAACGGTGGATCTCACCCCCAAGGCCCTGGCCGTCCTGGAATACCTGATGACCCATCCGGATGAAGCGATCTCGCGCGAAAGGCTGCTGGAGGCTGTCTGGGGCTGGGAATACCCCGCCGGCACCCGTACCGTGGACACGCGCATGGCCGAGCTCCGCCGTGCCCTGGACGATGACCCGGCAGAGCCGCGCTTCATCGAAACCATCTCGGGCGAAGGCTATCGTTTCATGGCGAAGGTTGAAGCAGAGGGGTAACCATCGATGCCTAAGAAATGGTGGGTGAACCTGCTCCTGTTTTCGTTGCCCGTGTGGGTTGGGCTGTTTTGCGGCGTCCTGGCCCAGGCTTTTTTGAAACATGACCTGCCGGTCCTCGTGCAGACAGACCTGGGGATCGCAGCTTTTGTTGTGGGGGGAGTGGTCAGGCAGTGGTCATTCTTTGGTTTTCTGATTGGGTTTCTTCTCACCGTTTTCCTGCTGCTCCTTTATTACTGGGATCTGCGTAGCACCCGCCAGGCGAAGGCCATGATCGTCGATGCGATGCGTGAGATGGAGCAGAACCGGCGTAACTTCCTGCGCCGCCTCGACCATGAGATCAAGAATCCGCTGACGGGGTTGCGGGCTGCGCTCGTGAATTTGCAGGAGGCGCAAAACAAGGATGAGCGCATCCGGGCAGCCGAGAATGCCAGCCGCGCCGTGACCCGTCTCTCGCGCCTGCTGGCCGACCTGCGCAAGCTTTCCGACTTGGGCGAGCGCCCCATCGAGCGGTCGCGGGTGGATGTCCCGGACCTTTTGCAGGATGCTGTGGATGCCGCCCATGTTCTGCCTGCCTATGATGGCCGCGAGGTCAGTCTGTTGATCCCCAAGGTTCCGTCCCCGTTCCCCTCCGTGACCGGAGACCGGGACCTGCTCGTCCTGGCGGTTTATAACCTGATCGAGAACGCGCTCAAGTTCACTTCCAGCGAAGATTCGGTCGAAGTCCGTGCTTCAGAGGATGGACAGGCCATTGTCATCGAAGTGGCCGATTCAGGGGTTGGCATTCCGATCGAAGATGTGCCGAAGATCTTTGAGGAGCTCTACCGGGGATCCAACGCGCGCAGCACGGAGGGGAGCGGGCTTGGCCTGGCCCTGGTCAAGCGAATCATTGCCCTGCACAACGGGCAGATCAATGTGCGCAGCAGCCAGGTGGAGCCGCGCGGCACAGTCTTTACCATTCGCCTGCCCGTTAGCAGACGGGGTTCCACTTAACCAGACGAATTTCTCCAATCTTTTGGTATCATGGGTGATATGCCGAAGAAAAGCTGGATCTTTCTGGCTTTGATATTCCTGCCGTTGCTCCTGGGGATTGCAGCTTCGATTCTCGCCCAGGTGATGTGGAATCCTGTACCCATTCTGGTTTTCAAAATTGACGTGGGGATGGTGGCCTTCATGACCGGGCTTGGGCTCACCCTGTTCCTGCTGGCTTTTTGGACTGGCTCTGCCCGGACGGAGAATAAAGCACAGCGGGTGATCGAGAGAACGGTGAACGAGTCCGAGCTGGGGCGCAGGCGCTTCCTGCGGCGGCTCGATCATGAGATGAAGAATCCGCTGACGGGGCTGCGTGCCGCGCTGGTCAACCTGCAGGAGGCACAGAATAAGGATGAACGGATCCGCGCCGGCGAAAACGCAAAACGGGCCCAGGAACGCCTTAGCGCGCTGCTCAACGACCTGCGCAAGCTGGCCGATCTGGATGAGCGCCAGATCGAGCGGGAGCGGGTGGATGTGCCGGCCTTGCTGAACGATGTGGTGGAGGCGGCCCGGTCGCATCCGGCCTATGAAGGGCGCAATATCAATCTTTTTGTGCCGCGCGTTCCTTCACCGTTCCCCTGCGTGGTGGGGGACCGTGATCTGCTTGTCCTGGCGATGTACAACCTGGTGGAGAACGCGCTGAAATTTACGTCCGAGCAGGAGCCGGTGGAGATCCGGGCGCTGGAGGATGGAAGAGCCGTGGTCATGGAAGTGGCCGACTCGGGCGCAGGAATTCCGTCCGACGATCTGCCCAAGATCTTCGAGGAACTGTATCGCGGCTCCAACGCCCGCGGCACGGAGGGGAGCGGCCTGGGACTGGCCCTCGTGAGCCGCATCATCGCTTTGCACGGCGGGCAGATCGACGTCAGAAGCCGGCAAACCGAGCCACGCGGGACCGTTTTCACCATCCGCCTCCCTGAAGGAAGGTAAATCGCCCGGTTTTAAACACGGAATGCCCAATTTTGAGGCTGGATAGGGAATCCAGGAGTTACAAAACTGTGACATCTCCGCCACAGGCTTGTAACAGCGGGGGAGTATAGTTAGGATATGAAATCATTGCTTACCGTTCACGATGAAGAGCAGGCTTTAATCAAAGCCGC
Source organism: Syntrophothermus sp. (assembly GCA_050259515.1). Classification (GTDB taxonomy): domain Bacteria; phylum Chloroflexota; class Anaerolineae; order Anaerolineales; family Villigracilaceae; genus Defluviilinea. The sequence continues at coordinate 391 of JBLNAU010000518.1, read as the reverse complement.
GCAACGCGGGGATTTGAACGCATTCAATGCATTGATCCTTCGCTATCAGAACCTGTTGTTTGGCATCGCCCTGCGCATGCTTAACGATGAAGATATTGCCTCGGATGCCGTCCAGGAGGCACTGATCTCCGCCTTCAGCAAGCTCAACAGCTTCCGCGGGGGATCCCTGCGCAGCTGGCTGGCCCGGGTGACCGTCAATGCCTGCTACGATGAGATGCGACGGAAGCGCCGCCAGCGGGAAGTGCCCATGGAGCAGTTCAACATGGAAGGTGAGGAGGTCGAGGATCTGTCCTGGATGATCGACCCGGCTGCCCGGCCCGAAGAGCAGTACGAATCCTTCGAGCTAGAGAATGCCATCCAGTCTTCGCTGAGCAAGTTGACTCCCGCCTAT
>JBLNAU010000517.1:0-7684 GCA_050259515.1 Syntrophothermus sp. | reverse complement strand
TCCAGCGTTGGACAACACATGGGATCGTCGAGCTTGTGCACTGTGGCAAGCAGACGGATCTCATTGTCCTCGATCTTGACGCCACCGATCTTCGGGCGGTCGTCGATAAATGTGGAAGTTTGAAAAACCGCCCGGTCATCCTTTTCCGAGTAGACGGCCAGAAAGACGAATACGCCACTGCCGCCGTGATATTCAGAAACGACCGCCGCGGCTTCGTTGGTTCCATCTCCAGTAAGGTCTCCGATGGCGATCTCATCATTGACCTTCACTTCCAGGTAGTTTGCGTCACCGGGTGTTCCCTCCGTGAAAGCCCCTTCGACCAGTTGAACTTCACGAGGCGTATCCGCCGCGCCCAGCTCGTAGAGGGAATTTTTCACATCTTTGGGCTTGATGCCCACGAGAGGCGGTGTTTGCGTGGCAACCACCTCGGTACCATCGGGGAGAGAGGTGATCGCGGTGGGAGGAACCGCGGTCGGTGTGGGCGAGGCGGGTCTGCATCCAATCAGGATTACCGCCAGCAGCAGGATCAAGGTACGACGGGCAACCATGTGGAGCCTCCATCTAGCGTACGATATAAGGAACGGTGATTTGACGGATCCATTGTAATCACCCAGCCAGACATCGTGTTGACAAATTCCATTGTCACAAATGTCTGCCCGAAGGATACATCCGGTGTAACCGACACCCACGATCGAGCGCCGTCACGCGTGACATTGAACACCGTCCCGTTATACAGGACAGCTTCCTGCCCGGTGAGGAAAGAGGATGCGCCCGCCCCGTCAATAAGGGTGGGAGACAGGTTCCAGGTGTTCCCGGCATCATGGGTGACATACACTGCTGTCTGCATTGCCTCTCCTGACAGGTGGACCGCGAGATAGCCATCCGTGGCAGATACAAATTTCAACTGATCTTCATCGATCCCAAAATCGAACTCCTGTGTGCCAGGCGGCAGTGGAAGAGTGACCTGCACCCAGCTTTTCCCTTGATCAACCGTGCGATAGAGATAGACCTCGCCCGGAGCATAGACCACTCCCGTCACCCAGGCGCTGTTCATATCGAGGGGCACAAGATCCGATTTGATCCCGCCCAGTGGAAGCGAATCTTTTGCATCTGGATCGTTGGGATCATTGGTATATGTCTTTTGCCAGCTTGCACCGCCATCGGTGGTCTGGTACACGGCCACTGCGTTCGAACCTGCCGCAACACCCTGGTCGGCCATCATCCAGCCATTTTCTGCATCCACGAATTTCAGATCGCCCCGGCTGAACGGCACACTGGAATCCAGCCATGTGAGGCCGCCATCCGTGGTGCGAAAGAGGGTTCCACCGTTGGGGAATTTTTCAGGATCCTGTTTTTGCACCCAGGCATGATCCCTGTCCAGGAAAAAGGTATCCACACTATAGCCGGTCTCCTGCATGCCGGGCGGCGTCACGTCATACCAGCCGATTCCGCCATCATTGGTGCGGATAATTTTTGTTTCGTTGACACCCCATCCATCCAGCTCATTGAACATATCCAGCGCAAGCAGGGAGGGTGATTCCACCCGCGGCGCGGCGACTCTGGCCGGAGAAGGCGTATCAGGATAGGGTACGGGCGAACGGCCATCCGGATAATCCGGATAAGGCGCGGGCAACGATCCGGAAGGCGGATTCGGGGAACAGGCCGAGGCGATCAAAATTATAAAGATGAACAGTACCTGAAGCTTCAGTTTCATGTGCAATCTTTATCCGCGCATCATACGCTATGATTTCAGTATCAGGGAGGCAAGGATTTCGTCAAGCTGTTGATAGAGAGCCGTACGATCGAATTCGGTCACCGCGCCGGGAGTATAGTTCCCGATATTGCCATAATGAACAAAGTACGTGATCTCATAACAGGATCCATTGTGCTCAGCCCGGTAGTAAACCTGCTCGTAAATATTTCCAGCCCCCACTCCACCGCCCTGGCTCTTTGCAAAGGTGATCCCGTTGATGGTGGTATCTCCCAGCTCGGTCTCCGGTTGGTCGAAGGAGAGCGGCTGGGTACAGGTGGAAACAATCTGCGGGTCCTTGCTTACATCCACAAGGAAATAAACCTCGCTGAGATTGGTCGAGAGGTACTGCTGGGTGTCGATATACTGCAGAGAAAAATCAGGCGGAGCCTTGGTCACCTGGGCACCCTGATAATATACGGGTGCATAGTCGTCCGGGTAGGTCAGCGCGAACCTTCCTTGAGGATCGGTGTAATTGAAAAGCTGGCTTACCGTGCCAGGCGGATTAATGGCCACCCGCATGCTGAAGGCACCCCCATTGTCGGCGAGCACTTTGATCAGGTATTCCTGGGTGGAAGGCAGGGCCCCGCGCCAGAAGGAACAGGGATTGTCTTTTGTGGGACAGAGGACCGTCCCATCCCTGCCCCGGATCTCCAACTGAAATGCATTTTGCAGCTCAGGCTTCTCAGGCAGGATCGACACAGACATGATCTGCCCCTGAAAGGCATTCAGGGAATAGCTCTGGCTCGATCCGTTTGCGATATTCCCGTTGATCCCCTGGGAAGTGGCATTGGGGGCGAACACGATCGGAACAATGGAGGACGCATTGGACGGCCCCGTGGTAATGGGCGGTACCGGAGAGGGGATGTCTGAGGGAGTTGGAGCTGAAGTTGAAGTTGAAGTCGCCGTAGGCGCCATCGGGGTTGAAGTGGATATGGATGGGGTGGTGGGCGAAGCAGTACTGCCTATGCCGGTAGACTGCGGTTCCAGCACATTCACCTGAAATGTACATCCACTGACAAACAATAAAAGGAACAAAATCAGTTTTATTTTCATATATCCTTATTGGACCTGTGCCACCCAGGTCTGCCCGCCATCGGTCGTTTTGTATAACGAAGTATGTCCGTTTGCATCACTCGTGACCGCCCATCCATTTTGAGCATCCACAAACTGGAACTGGGCCAATAGATCGCTTAGAGTCACATTCGGTGTAATGGTTATCCAGGACTGCCCGCCATCGTGAGATACCGACAGATCACTCCCGAACCAGACAAATACATCGTTCCGCGAGGCAACCGAATAGCGGCCGGAACCCGGCACCGGCGACACACCCATCGTCCAGGTCGCTCCATCATCCTGTGTTTTCAGGAACAAAGTGCTCGAACCCTCGCTTCCAATGGTCATTGGCAGAAGCCCTGTTTGTCCATCGAAGAAGACCGGCGGCTGGATCAGGTACATGGCCTCACCCGTGTTCGGGATGGGATCCTTGGTCTTCGACCAGGTGTGGCCGCCATCCGAGGTGTGATACAGGTAAAAGTCATTGGAAGCATAGGATTGTCCACTCACCCAGGCCTCCTGCATGTTGAGTGGCGTAAACCCGGATTTGATCCCACCATGAGGCAGGGTGGTATTTGAATTCGCGTCGGTAGGCAGATTGCTGAAGACCTGAGTCCAGTTTTTGCCGCCATCGCTGGTTTGGAAAAATTTGACCGCCATATTGCCCGCGCCAACATCGGCGGGGAGCATCATCCAGCCTTTGTCATCGTCGAGGAAGTGGATCTCGCCTCCGCCAAACGGGACAGGATTCGAGTCCCAGTCGATGCCTCCATCGGTGGTGCGGTAGATCGTCCCGGCATTGACCGGGTCATTCGGATCGGCGATCAGCACCCAGCCGCGATTCGAGTCGAGGAACGAAGTGCCGGTCCCATATCCAAACGTGGAGACGCCCCGCGGCGTCACGTCGTGCCAGCTCCTGCCGCCGTCCATGGTCCGCAGAACAAATGTATTCGTGAGCATCCAGCCATTTTGCGGGTCAAGCATATGGATCGAGGAAATGTTTGCGGGGATGACGTTCGGCAGACCTTCCAGCGGTGGAGCAGATACCGGAGGAATGGATGTGACTTCGGCTGTGGGGCTGGGAGAAATGGTTGCTGAATCCGTTGAGGCTGGCTGCAATACCGATACATTTGCTGTACAGGCAAGTGCAGCAAATACCAGCGAGCAAATTATTAACTTGAGTCTCATGGGGTCTCCTCCTGTATATCAACGGAAGACCCGATGAGAAAGTTCCTTATCCCAGCCACTCCACGATCGTAGCTTCGCCCTGGCCCACTCCAACGCAGAGCGTCGCTAACCCAAATTTAACATTCCCGCGCAGACGCATCTCATGGACAAGCGTTGTCATCAGGCGCGCCCCCGAACAGCCGAGCGGATGGCCGATGGCGATCGCGCCGCCGTTGACGTTGACAATTTCCGGGTCCAGTCCCAGGTCTTCGATCACTGCCAGCGACTGGATGGCAAAGGCTTCATTGAGCTCGACTAGGCCAATATCACTCATCTGCAATCCTGCCCTCTGCAAAGCCTTCCGGGTTGCCGGAACAGGACCCAAACCCATCACCCGCGGAGGCACCCCCGCAGATGCAGAAGAGACGATGCGTGCCAGCGGCTTGAGATTTAATTCCCTGGCTTTGTCCGCGCTCATCACCAGCAGCGCGGCGGCCCCATCGTTCAAGCCGGATGAATTGCCGGCGGTCACCGTCCCGCCTTCCCTGGCAAAGGCAGGTTTCAGTCTGGCAAGCGATTCCAGCGTGGTATCGCGGCGCGGGCGCTCGTCGGTATTCACGATCTTCGGATCGCCTTTTTTCTGCGGGATGGGGACGGGAAGGATTTCTTCCTTGAAGCGTCCGGTATCGATCGCGGCAATGGCGCATTGATGGCTGCGCAGGGCAAAGGCATCCTGCCTCTCGCGCGTGATGTGCGGGCGCTCACGGGCAATGTTTTCCGCGGTCTCGCCCATCGAGTCCGTGCCGTACATTTCCTTCATTTTGGGATTCGGATAGCGCCAGCCCAGCGCGGTATCCCAGGCGGTCAGGTTGCCGAAGGAAAACCCCGCCTCGGCTTTCGGGATGGAATAGGGTGCGCGGCTCATGGACTCGACTCCGCCCGCGATATATACCTCTCCCTCCCCGGCTTTGATGGCACGCGCCGCCTGGTTGATCGCATTCAAGCCGGAGGCACACAGACGGTTCACGGTGACACCGCCCACCTCCACAGGCAGCCCCGCCAGCAAAGCGGACATGCGGGCAATGTTGCGGTTATCCTCTCCGGCCTGGTTCGCGCAGCCGAAGAACACTTCCTCCACCAGCGCGGGGTCCAGATCATTTCGTTTGACAATCTCCTTGATCACAAGAGCAGCCAGATCATCCGGCCGGACGGAGGCAAGGCCGCCTCCCAGCGCCCCCACCGGCGTACGAATGGCATCGATGATGAAAGCGTCTGTCATGGAGTCCTCCAAATGGATTTCATAAGTTGATTCTACCATCTACAAAAAGAGACCTCTTCCACTCCGCTTTCGTATTGGAATGGTTTGGATATACGTTAAACCAGTGAAGTTCAGTTTCCTGGAGGAATTCTCATGCAATCCAAATCACAACTTCAGATCTGGGATTTATGGTATCCGCAGGCAGCTGCCACAGGCATTTCCTTTGCCCGTGGCCGCCTGGAGGCGACAAATGTGCTCCTGGTCCATGCCCCGCCGCCATCACTGACCGTGGAAGTACGCAGCGAAGATGGCCAGCGGCTGGCCTATGCCAAAGATCTGGCCCAAACAGCGGATCGTCCCATCGCGCGATTGACGGTACAAGGCGAGAACATCGCGCGTGAAGACCTATGGCCCACCGAAAGTGATATCGGCCAGTTAATCCTCCTGCCCGGCGGGGAAGTAGGAAAATTTCTCAGTTGGTCGAACGCCGAGGACGGCAGCGAATGGCGCTGGCAGGTGGAATTTTATAACCATGTGTGATTAGGTTCAGTTGTATTCAGGCAAAACCTCCTTATAAGGTATGGACAATTGTAATTGTGAGAAATGACACATGGCACTATTTTCGGCCTCCGCGAAAGCGCATAATAATAGAGTGCACATCGGTGATGCCTTCGGAGCAAGACACGAAGGCATTTATTTTTTCTGGGGGACAAGAAAATTTGTGCCTTTCGAGGAGGAGATATGGTAATGGAACACCCAGCAATTCGCATCAAATACCTGCTCAGGTATCCTATCGCCAGCAGTGACCTATATTATTCCGAAATGGGTCTGCGGGACATCGTTCTCAAAATTGATGAAAGTGGGGATTTTTATATTCAAGGGCAAATTGTAGGAGGAGATGCTTGTGCAGCCATTGAGCTGTGCGAGATTTTCCTGGAATATGCAATGAACTGTTGTGCCTGGTGCAGCGCCGATGAGGCCCTGAACCATATGCAGGAATTTGGTCAGCAGATCGGTTATTCCATCGGCAATTTTCTCAAAGAGAATATTTGCTTCGTTGATTCGGAGAGACCAATCGACCATCTTCTGGAACATCTATTTCACACAATGCACGCACACATTGCAATTAAATATTCAGGAGCCTGGGAACAATTTTTCGTGACGGATTATCCTCTCGAAGATGCTGCAGCACGATGTGGGCTGCGGAATATTGAGCTTGCTCACTATGGAATAAATACCTTGTGCCAGAGCATGATTCAAGTGATTAATCCACATGTGATCATGAATGCATCGCCTGAAATTCGTCCCGAGTTTGCATTTATGATGCTGAAACCTGAGTTCGCTTGATCGGCGAAGAAGGCTGATTGTATCGTGACTAAGCCGGTAAAGGGTTTTATTTCAGTAACCCTGGATGAGGGTTGATAAACTTTGTAACCTTGATGTGCCTGGCACTACCTGCAAGCGATATTGGCCAAATCATCATTATGCCTGGCGGATAGGTGAGAAAGACGCTCCTTTTATGGAACGCCGAGGATTCCAGTGAATGGGGCGGGCAGGTGGAGTTTTATAATCACCGATAAACGGGCCGTTTTTCATCAAATGCGGATCCTTTGCAAAAAGTGAAGAGGAAAGATGTCTTGACGCAAGTATGACGCATGGCACTACCCTATCTGGAGAGAAAAAGTCATAATCATGATGAAAGTTATCTGTTTACTTTTAAACTTCTCAGATAAGGAGAACCAATGCCTGCAAAAGGATGGATTGAAGTAAGTGATTCTTATTGCAAGGGATGCGAGTTATGCATCAGTGCGTGTCCACAGGAGGTCATGGAGCTGGACATGACGAGGCTTACCCCCAAGGGCTACCACCCCGCGCACACCTTCAAGGACGGCTGCACGGGGTGTGCTATTTGTGCACTGGTCTGCCCGGACGCAGCCATTACCGTGTACCGTGAAATTACCAAGGCAGTTCCCACAACCATAGGGGCGTAGCATCACACTACGCCCCTATTTATTTGGAGAAATCTATGACACGTGAATTATGGAAGGGGAATGAAGCCATTGCCGAAGCCTCGGTACGCGCCGGGCTGGAGGCGTATTTTGGCTACCCCATTACTCCGCAGACGGAGATCCTCGAATATCTGTCGCGCCGCATGCCCGAGCTGGGACGCGCCTTTGTCCAGGCCGAGTCGGAGCTGGGCGCGATCAATATGGTCTATGGCGCGGCCTGTGCCGGTGTGCGCGTCATGTCCACTTCCTCCAGCCCGGGCGTGAGCCTGATGATGGAAGGTCTGTCCTATATCGCGGGGACGGAAGTCCCGGCGGTGCTGGTCAACGTGATGCGCGGCGGACCCGGTCTCGGCAACATTGCCCCCTCCCAGGCGGATTACAACCAGGCGGTCCACGGCGGCGGTCACGGGGATTATCACAATATCGTCCTGGCCCCTGCTTCCG
>JBLNAU010000516.1:0-3497 GCA_050259515.1 Syntrophothermus sp. | reverse complement strand
GGACCCCGGGAGGAGAAACGGAAAAAAGGTCTTGCCATCCTGATTGGAGAAGTGACGGATCCTCACGGAGACCGGGCCGTTTCGAAATTAACCTCCCCCGAAGGATATACTTGTACTGTGCTGACCACAGTTGAGATCATGAAGCGGATTTTGAACGGCGACTCCTCGACAGGCTCAGGACAGCGAGCCAGGCCTGGATTTCAGACCCCGTCGCTTGCCTATGGAGCGGATTTCATCCTGCAGTTTGACGGAGTCACACGGGAAGACATCTTATGAAGAGAAATCTCCTGATCAGTATATTGCTCGTCATCCTGCTTTCGTCCTGCTCAGCTACTTCCACAGCAACCCCGGAGGCAAACATGTCCCTCGATCTGAAAAGCGACGCGTTCGTGAACGGGCAGTCCATCCCTGCGAAATACTCCTGCATCGGCAAGAACATTTCGCCCGACCTGACCTGGAGCGACCCGCCTGCCGGCACCCGATCTTTCGCCCTCCTCGTGGACGATCCAGATGCCCCGATGGGCACCTGGGTTCACTGGGTCCTGTTCAACATCCCTTCGGACAGGCGCAGTCTTCCAGAGGATCTGCCGGTTACCGGAAAAAATGTCGATCCGAACGCGATCTACTTCGGCAAAAACTCGTCGGGCAACACGCGCTACGACGGTCCCTGCCCGCCGAGCGGCACACACCGTTATTATTTCAGGCTCTACGCCCTGGATACGATCCTCGATCTGCTGCCCGGCGCGACCAAGGAGGAGGTGCTCAAGGCGATGAAGGGACATATCCTGGCCCAGGGCGAGCTGATGGGGACGTTCAGTAAATGACCTCTCCCATCCCGCTCCTGCAGCGCGCCCGCGAGCACGGAAATCCTGTCATTCAGGGCAACCGCGCCACGTTTATTTGGGAGGGGGAGGCCGCACCCTACCTCATCAGCGACCTGACCGAATGGGAAGAGCGGCCCAAATCCTTCAAGCGCCTCTCTCCACCGGCGCGCCGGCATTCCTCTGCACAACCGGTCTGGTCCTGTTCCCTGACCGTTCCCCGGGATGCCTATGTGGAATATGCCTTTATGGACCCGGACATGCAGGACCATTTCCTCGATCCGCTCAACCCACACTCCACCAGCAATGGCATGGGCAATCGTAATAACTTCTTTTACATGCCGGAGACCATGCCCTCTCCATTTTCCATGCGCCGGGCGGATGTGCCGGCCGGGACCATCACGCGCCACCGCGTGGACACCGGGCTGATGCAGGATGACGGCGAGCGGGAGGTCCTTCTCTATGCACCGCCTGCCCGGGGAGCAGTCCCGCTGCTGGTGGTATACGATGGCCCGGATTATCTGCACCTCGGCCGGCTCACGACCATTGTTGAAAACATGATCGCAGACAAGCGCATCCGTCCGATTGCGATCGCCTTCCTGCAGAACGCCCGTTCCCGGCGCAATCTGGAATACCTGTGTTCCGACGCGACCCTTTCCTGGCTGGATCAGGAAGTGCTTCCACTGGCACGCAGGCGTCTGAGGCTGTTGAACATCAAGGAGCATCCCGGCTCGTATGGCGTGCTGGGCGCCTCCGCCGGGGGAATCATGGCCATGTATACGGGGTTGCGCATGCCTGAGATCTTCGGAAAAGTACTTTCCCAATCAGGTGTCTTCGCTCTCGAAGGACGCGATACCGCCGCCGTGGACTTGGTCCGCCATGGGCACGCGCATGATCTCAACATATGGATGGATGTCGGCACCCTGGATGATCTGCTGGAGGACAACCGCCGGATGTCCCGCCTGCTGCACGAAAAAGAATACAACAACACGTATCGCGAATTTTCCGGTGGGCACAACTACACCTCCTGGCGCGACGACGTCTGGAGAGGGTTGGAAGCGTTATTTCCCCAATAACAGTCAGTCAAACACCAGGTGAGTCAATAAACAGCAGCAAGGTTGGCAAGCCTAGTGGCGGCCAGGACAGCAATTACCAGTAAATCATGATCTGGGATCGCAGTCGTTTTTTCTTTCCATACAGAACCAAAATCAACCAAGCCCGGCGGCAGTTACCACGAATTGAAGCACACCCCAGGCCAAGCCAACCGGGATGGATAAAATACTATTGAGAGCAGAAGTGTAGACCAGGAGGAGAAAAATTATAAAACCAAAGGGGCGTATTTTTTCATAGCCATTCTGAACTCCCTGGGGAAGCATTCCTGAGAGGATCCACGAGCCATCCAGGGGTGGAATGGGAACGAGATTGAAGATCCCAAGGATCAGGCTGGTATAAAACAACTGTTTAAGAAATATAACGATCAAAATCAGCGCTTTGGCAAACGGAGGTCCCACGAGGGAGACAGGGGAAAACGGAGTTGCCAGGTTCAGGGAAAGTGTTTCAGGCCAAAAGAGACGTGTGAATAAAATGATAGAACCCAGGATGATAAAACAGACCATGCAGACGATTAAATTCATCGCCGGGCCGGCGAACGAGACGCGCATGTGATCCTTTTGTGGATCTTTAAAGTTTTGAGGATTTACCGGGACTGGCTTCGACCACCCGAAAAGAAACTCTGATTGCTGCCAAAGCAGCAAAGCTGGCAGGAGAATGGATCCCAGGATATCCAAGTGAGGAATGGGATTGAGGGTCAATCGTCCCTGTTTCTGCGCCGTATCGTCCCCCAGTTTCCAGGCAGCATAAGCATGTCCAAACTCATGTACCGTAAATAACATCAACAAAATAAATATAAACATCAATGCTGCAAGGTACCTGGACGGGGTGTATGTGGAGTTCGCCAGATCCAAATATCTTTGCGTATTTTCAAGCCGGGGCTCGTGAGTCAATGCTGCTTGAAACTGCCGGGCTGCCATTTCCTGCTGCCCATTATCCAGAAGAGCGAGACCGTAATAGTAATAGAACTCACTTCTCTGCGGATTTTTCCCGGCAGCGGCACCGAAGTCTTTAAGCGCCTCATCCAGGTTGTAACCCTGATATTCTGCAAGAGCCAAAGCAGTATCCAGGGACCAGTGTCGCTCTGCGCCGCCGGCTGAATCCTGTTCCAATTGCTGTTGAACATCGAGAAAGGATCTTTCCTGCAGTAGGATGACCTGGGACTGGAGATCAGGGTTTACTTCTGATAAAAATGCATAACCGGGAGGAGTGGACGTAGCGGGGCGGGGAAGCAGCCAGCCAGACAGGAGGAGAAGATAGAAAAAGGTGAAGAAACCGCCCATACAGCAGGCGATCGCCGGCCCAAGGGCGAACTGTCTTTTCCGCCGAATGGCCAGGACTCCCAGTACCAGGGGTACGAAATTGAAGACAGGTAAAAATGAAACGAAGGTAAACCAGATACTCGCTTTCGCCAGACCATCCCCGGGGGAGGTGGGGGACGGAAGTGATTCTGTATCCTGAGCTTCACCAGGGGTTTCCTCTCGGCCCTGCAGATAAATGGCGAATACATAGACGGTCGCTACTACTCTTACCAGGGCAAGGGCAAGCGCGCGGATTCCGTCCATT
>JBLNAU010000515.1:0-4728 GCA_050259515.1 Syntrophothermus sp. | reverse complement strand
GGGCTTCCTTCCTTGCTTTCAGCCAGCCGTTCAGACTGTATTTGACGACCCTTTCCCTGCCGGTGAACAATTTTTTAAGATTGGGCCGCAGTGCCCAGAGCAACAGGCCTTCGGCAAGAATCCCATACCAGATGTCAATCTGAGGTTGTATTCCTTTTGAGATGTTGAGGGCGAAGACGATGATGACGATCAACCCGATCGAGATCGTCGTCAGGGAGGCAATTCCGGTTGTCGCCCAGACCAGCGCTCCCCCGATCACTACATACGGAAAGATTCCCGGCCACAGGCCGATGGCACCTCCCAGGGCCGGTGCGCCGCCTGCGCCGCCGTGGAAACGGATCTTTCCATTCTCATCCCGGGTGATCAGAAATAGGGAGTAATTGTGGCCAAGGATGGCTGCCAGAGGGGCAAGAACATGGATCCAATCACTTGTCGGAACGACCACTTGAGCCAGCCAGACCGCCGCGGCGCCCTTGAGGATATCCAGGATGGCAGTCATCAACCCTGCCGAGAAACCGGCTGCGCGTACCGCATTGGTACCGCCGGTGCGCCCACTCTCCACCTGCCGGATATCCTTGCCTGTCTTGCTCTTGACGATCAACATGCCGAACGGGATGGAGCCGATAATATAGCCGGCGATTACAGTGGCCATCCCAATCAATATCTGCATAGCCATGTCTCTCCTGTGAGGTGGTGTATTTGTGTGATTGTCTCAAACAGTATCGATCTTCCGGAACATGGAACGGGCCAGACAATCCAATAAAATCCCGTCCCTATGTGAGAACACGCTGTTGTCGATTAGGTTTCACTGGTCCCCGACAGACAAAGCCACTTCGGACACCTGCCCCTCCTCGATCCAGAAGCCGCGCATCCTCCATGAACCCTCGCTGCGTGACCAGATCAAATGGACCACCTCGTAGGCCGCCTCCCGGATATCGGTCTCGGACACCGTTTCGGGTCCCGCGGGATGCGAGTGGAAGATCCCGACCAGGTCCAGCGCGTGGGTATCCATCCACTCAAAGGCTTGCAGCTGCTCATAGGGGTCCATGACGAACCGGGTGGGACTTTGGGCCTGATTCCGGACGAAAAGCACCCTTTCGACCTTATCCTCTTTACCGGCCAACAGGCCGCAGGCCTCCAATGGAGCATGCGCTGCCACGTGTCTCAGCATCTCGTCCCGCTGATCAGGTTGGAGGATGAGCCGGCGGATCATATTAGCGGATCACCAGAGCCGCGCCCCAGCACAGGATCATTGCAACAACCGGCTCGATGGATGCGCGCCGGGCAGGCAGATCCTCGCCCAGGTTGGCAGCCAGGTTGGTCAGCCCGTACAGGGGGCCGACCAGCATCAATCCAAATTGAATGGGGGAGAGCGGCCAGTAATGCAGCCCGGCTGCTATTTGAACACAAACAAAACCGATGCCGCCCGCCCAGGCGTATTCCCAGCGGCCGCTGGAGCGGAGGTGCAGGGTTCGCAGGCTTGTCAGCCCGGCTGCAAGGAACAGGGCCGGGAGCAGGATATAGAGCCGCGCTTCACTGTATCGCAGAGCAACAGCCAGGATGAAAAACAGGATATAGGAAATGGCGGTCAATCCTGCCATTGCCAGGGGATAGTAGGGGGCGTCTGCATCCACAACAATGTACTCGGCCAGGAAAACAAAGAATATAAGTGCCCCGCCGACGGCAAAGCCGGTCCACCAGGCTGCACCATGAGGCAAAATGGACAGAGGCACCCCGACCACAAAGGTGGTCAGTGTAGGCAGGATCCACCATTGGAAGGTGGTACGGTTGTGAAGGGAGGGATGACTGCGCAGAAGCCAGTCCATGCCGGTGGCGGCCAGCCCGGCCGTCAGGAGCCGCATCACTGTGGGCATATCCAATGGGACGAGAACGTAAAAGCCGGGCAGTTGGAATGCCATGTTGAATTCCGGCGCCTGGATCAGGTGTGAAAGAGCGTAGGCCAACAGGGTGGTGGAGGTCAGAACGCCCAAACGGTCCGAATCGGGCAGGTATTTACGCTCGTTCATAGCCAGATTGTACCTGCCCGCTAGGGGTCTGCCAAGTCAATCGTTATGGTAGAATCAACTGGTTATGTATGCGCAAAAGATTGAAACTCTTCCCCCGCCTCCGGGCGTGATCGGCTCTATCAGAGCGGGGTTTGAGGCTGTTTCCAGCCATGTTATCCTCATTTCACTGCCCCTGGTAATCGATCTGTTTTTGTGGCTGGGCCCGCGCCTGAGCGTGAGCGAAATCCTTGGCCCGGTCTACCAATCTGTCTTTAACCAGCTGCAAAAGGGACTGGCCACTTCGGATGAGATCAAACAGCTGACTACCTTCCAATCCCTATTTAATGAAGGGTTGCAGCACTATAACCTGGCCAGCCTGATCTCCCGCCTGCAGTCCTTTCCCATCGGGGTACCAAGCCTGCTGGCAAAGACCATGCCGGTTGTTACACCGCTGGGCGAGCAAAATGCCACCCAGTTAATGTCGCCGTTCAGCATGACAGGCTATATTTTTTTGCTGGTGCTGATCGGCTGGGTGCTTGGAGCCCTGTATTACCGCTGGGTGTCGGGATCGACCCTGGGCGGCATGGATGCGTATGTCAGCCTCCCGTTTGCGATCTTCCAGACCTTGCTGCTGTCCATTCTCTGGCTGATCTTCCTGTTCATGTTCTCCATACCGCTTACACTGCTGCTGGGACTGTTATCCCTGATCAGCCCGGCTCTGGCGAGCGTGGCCCTGTTTATCTTGGTGCTGGCCCTTTTCTGGCTGGTCGTGCCTTTCTTCTTTATTCCATTTGGTATTTTTGTCCGCAGACAGAATGCATTCCGTTCCATCTTTAGCAGCTTCCGGATGGTCCGCTATACATTTCCATCCAGCGCCATGTTCGTCTTTTGCATTTTCATCCTGACGATCGGCTTGAACTATCTCTGGAGCGTGCCCTCTGGCGAGTCCTGGATGACCTTGATCGGGATCGCAGGCCACGCGTTCATCACCACTGCGCTGCTTTCAGCGAGTTTTGTTTACTATCGTGATATGAGCGGCTGGCTCAATATTGTGATCGAGAAGCTGCAGCAACAAAGAAATATCCCGCTACCTGGCAGGGATCTATAGATTCACTTTTACACCTCTCCCCGAGAGAGAGGCAATACTTTGGAGGTTTTTGTGGCAACAAAAGATACTACTATTAATTATGATGTGAGTTCCATCCAGGCGCTCGAAGGCATCGAGCATGTTCGCAAACGCCCGGGTATGTACGTGGGCGGCACGGATATCAAGGCCCTTCATCACCTGGTCTATGAAGTTGTTGACAATGCGATCGATGAAGCCCTGGCTGGATTTTGTACCGAGATCGACATTACCATTCACGAAGACAGCAGTGTGACGGTGGAGGACAACGGCCGCGGCATCCCCGTAGGGCCCCACCCCACCAAGAAGGATATGAACGGCAAGCCGATGGAGACCGTGGACGTGGTCATGACCGTGATCGGTGCCGGCGGTAAGTTCGGCGGCGGCGGGTATAAGGTCTCCGGTGGCTTGCACGGTGTGGGTGTCAGTGCTGTGAACGCTCTTTCCGAATGGATGACCACCGAGGTCAAGCGCGACGGCAAACACTGGCAGCAGAACTACAAGCGCGGTGTCCCACAGGGATCGATCCAGGTGATCGGCAAGGTCAAGGACGAGACCGGCACCAAGCAAACGTTTCGGTTCGACAAGCAGATCTTCACCGAGGATATCGATTACAAGTTTGACACCCTCGTCCAGCGCTTCCGTGAGATGGCGTTCGTAACCCGCGGCGTCCGCATCCAGTTTGTGGACGAGCGTGATGACCGTGAGATGACCTTCTATTTCGAAGGCGGTCTTACTTCCTTTGTGCGCTACCTCAACCGCAACCGCGAGAGTCTGCATCCGGTCGTGCATGTCGAAAAGGATATCGAGGCGATCGGCATCGAGGCCGCCATCCAGTACACGGACGCCTACACAGAATCCGTGTATTCCTTTGCAAATACGATCAACACGATCGACGGCGGCACGCACCTGACCGGTTTGCGCTCGTCCCTGACCCGCGTGATCAACGATTACGCCCGCAAGAACGGGCTGCTCAAGGATGCCGACCCGAACTTCTCCGGCGACGACACCCGCGAAGGCCTGACGGCGATCGTCTCGGTCAAGCATCCAGAGCCGCAGTTCGAGTCGCAGACCAAGGTCAAGCTGATGAACCCGGAAGTGCAGACCTACGTCACCCAGGTGGTGGGCGAGGCCTTCAGCACCTTCCTGGACGAGAATCCCCAGGCGGCCAAGGCGATCATCGCCAAGTGTCTGACCTCGGCCCGGGCCCGCGATGCCGCCCGCAAGGCGCGCGACCTGGTCATCCGCAAGTCGGCGCTCGAGTCGCTGACCCTGCCCGGCAAGCTGGCCGACTGCTCCGAACGGGACTCGTCCAAGACCGAGCTGTACATCGTGGAAGGTGACTCGGCCGGTGGCTCTGCCAAGCAGGGACGCGACCGCCATTTCCAGGCGATCCTGCCACTGCGCGGCAAGATCATGAACACCGAGCGCGCCCGTCTCGACAAGATCCTTTCCAGCAATGAAATCAAGGCTCTGATCTCGGCGCTCGGCACCGGCATTGGCGATAACTTTGACCTCGAAGGCCTGCGCTACGGACGCGTGATCATCATGACCGATGCCGACGTTGACGGCAGCCATATCCGCACGCTGCTTCTAACC